>CAZIGP010000821.1:0-2355 GCA_964538425.1 uncultured Pirellulales bacterium
TCTGGCCCACCCCGTAAATTCGCCAAATCGACCAATACCTGAGCCGCTTCCTTGGGAGACAGGCATTGCAAAATCATCCCAATCTCGTCGTCATTGACTTGCCCTGTTAAGCCGTCACTACAGAGCAAAAAAGTATCACCCACTTCCAAAGGAAACGGCCCTTCCAAATCGACTTGCACATTGGAATGCGGGCCTAGCGAACGGGTGATAACATTTTTTGGCACAAATGGCGGAATCGAATCTTTCGGTACTTGGCCGGCTGCCGACATTTCCCACACTAAGCTGTGATCGAATGTCAATTGTTCTAGCCGCTTGCCGCGTAGCCGATAAACGCGGCTATCGCCGACATGGGCCGCGAGAGCTCCTTGCGGTAACAGCACCAAAGTGCTGGCGGTAGTCCCCATGCCGTGAAAATCTGCATTCGCCTGGCCGCGGGAATAAATTTGGCTATTTGCTTCTTGGACGCTTTTTCGCAATGCATCCGGAGCTGGTTGATCGAGAAGTTTCAGATAGGTATGCGGAATGCTATCGGCCGCGATTTTGCTGGCCAACTCGCCCGCAGCGTGGGCACCCATGCCATCGCAAACTACAAATACGTGGCCGCGGCGCAACCAATGGTCGACGTCAGGTGCAACCACTTCGGCATGGGCGTCCTGATTGCTAGCGCGTCGCATGCCCACATCGCTGACGGCGATGTATTCAAGCGAATCACTCCAATTTAACGCTGGGTCCATGCAAACAAGTTTCGCAGACGTCTTAGTTTACGAAGAATTAAATAGCAGCCTGCTGGGCCATCTATATTATGGCAGCAATGCATCGCGGTCGCCTCTCTTGCCGCAAACCGCCTATTCTAACTTCGGTGGAATCGACGTGATAGTCGGTGAATTTCCGTTGAAGCGTTTCCGCAAAATCGCTACACTTCCGCCCCTTATCTTTTGGGCCATTCGTGCCTCTTTGTGTTCGAGTTTTTGATATCGATGTGCCGTTTCCAAAGCTATTTTCGCTGCATTTGCGCGGCGATTACGTTATCGATCATCTTGATCGCAGGCCCCGGCTGCGTTCAAAGAAGGATGACAGTGCGCAGCAACCCGCCAGGCGCCATGGTTTACATCGACGACTACCCGATTGGCGTTACGCCAGTCTCGACTGATTTTATTTACTACGGAACGCGAAAAGTTCGACTCGTCAAAGACGGTTACGAAACGCTGACTGTCTATCAACCTGTCAAAACACCATGGTATGAATGGTTTGGTATCGATTTTTTCAGCGAGAATATTTGGCCAGGCGAAATTCGGGATGAACGGGCTTATGAATATCAAATGATTCCGACAGTCCAAGTACCGAACGAGCAGCTCGTTGGCAGAGCAGAGCAGTTGCGAGCAAATAGCCAGCCGATTCCAGGTACGGTCATTCAACCAGCCGTAACGCCACCAGCTGCGGTTCCGCCAGGGGCTATTATTGCCCCTGAATCGCTTCCCCCGCCACCTGGAACTCCCCCGTTATATCAACCACCAGGCAATGCCTCCAACAACCCATCTACTCCCGGGGTTCAACCGAATTTGCAAGAAAGAGTTTTTGGTACCAGCTTGATGGGAAAACGCTGAGTTATCAACAGAATCTTTTTTTAATCCTAAGAAGCTCTCAACCAAAAACGCCCGGCCGCACTTTTCACCAGAAGGCTACTGGGCACGGCCGGGGCGTTCGCACAGGGAGGGAGTTTCTTAAAGTGGGAGGCGAGTCGAACTGCCGGGCAAAAACTTATTCGTTGTTGGTTGTATCTTTGCCGGCGAGATGAAAAACGTCTCCCACATGGTTTACTTATTGGTTAGCCACCAAACATCGCTTGCACGGCGGTTGGTTGGCTGCCCGTATTAATTGCAGCGGCAGGTTGAACACCGGTTGCTTGTGTTGACACCTCGACTTGGCCAGGAATCACTTTCAGTGGCAGCGGGCGGATTGCTTTGCCGTCAGCACGGATCGCAACGATCTGGGCATCGACCGGGTTCACAATCTGCACGCTGGGCAGCTTGATTCGCAGACCAAGCTCCGACCAACCAAGTATTTCAGCCGGCATGTCCAAACCAGCAAGCTTCACGATGACTTGGCCAGCAGCAGCACCAAGGCCTTCACCAGCAACATTGATTTCGGCACCTGGTACGGCAGTTTGAATGTCGGCGGCCAACAAAGCCGGATCGACAGACATGACTTCTGCACGAGGCAGCACGATGCCGTTGTTGTACTGCCGCCCTTCCCGCGAGCGCGAGAAGATGTCATACGCGCGCTCGCCGGCCGGGCGCGGATCCTCTACCGTCCTGGTCGAGCCGGGGCTGCGGTCGATGTTTCCGCGGCTGTCGC
>CAZIGP010000822.1:0-1149 GCA_964538425.1 uncultured Pirellulales bacterium
ACGATCTGCTAGATTGCCGCTAAGAACTACTTGACCCGAAACAACGTCTCCTGCAATTGGCGCCAGCCGCTGAGTTTGAATAGGCCCTAATTTACCAGCCAGCGATTCATAGTTCTTCAAGGCAAGCGGGGTAAGTTGCACGTCTAGGACTACATGCTCGGTATCTTTGGTTTTTCCTTGCTCGCGACGAATCCCAGCAACAATAGGATCGAGCTGCGTCCACTTCGATTGGAACCATTCCGTGAATTGTTGGTATTGTCGAGCTTCTGATGGCGTTACATTGTTAAACTCAACATCTGGTACTGGTGCAAAAGAACCACGGGCGCCTCGCAGAGAATCGACCAATTCACCATCATCGGTCGTTTTCAATTCACTTCCATCCGGGTGTGTTGCAAAGCCTTCGGGCAGAAATCCGTTTTTAATCAAATCTTTGAATGATTCATGAGGGTGTCCTTCAGCCTGAGCTGCCAGTTTGGCCACCATTGCCATGTCAATCTCTGCCGCTGATCGTACACGCCGCAGCATTTCAATCTGGTAATGCGGACTGGTGATATTGTTCAAGAATTGACCTGAGAGATATGCGAACACCGTATAATCGCGATCAATGGGCATCAGCGACCGAGCAAAACGAAACTCTGCTGTAGCAGCGAGCGAGTCTTTTTCGTTCACTGCAAAAAAGCGCTCTACTAGGTACCGTGAATTTGTCACTAAATGAAAGTCGTCGCTTGCTGCGTAGAATGACCGAACTCGGTTATCCGGCGTATAGAGAAAGGACACTTGGCGGCCGGCAATTTCGATTTTTTCTTCCTTACAACCAGGCACATTTTTTAGGGCCTCGGCACGCTGTCGCGAAAAATCCCCCGCGAGAGCAAAGTTGTTTCGTGCTTGAAATAACATGCCGATCGAAGGCCCTTCACGAAAAAATGTGTCGGTGCCGATCATCGCAACATCGGTAATTACTGCTGGACCTAAAATGGCTGATAGTGCTGATTCTTTAAGCGATATTTGACGCTCGATTCTGGAGGTCATTTCAAAATCAACTGCCCGGCGACTAATAAGATTTTGTAAATCACCACCCCAGCGTTGTAATGTGTTCCGCAGCCATTGATAGTTTGCGAAGCTGCCGAACCGCACATAAAAGCATTCAGG
>CAZIGP010000822.1:1159-2353 GCA_964538425.1 uncultured Pirellulales bacterium
CAGGAGGAACATGGCTGGCGATTGGTTCGATAGTTACTTCGTCGAGCACTTCTGGGACGTTAGTAGTAGATTTCAAGCCCGGTGGTAGCGGTTGATTTGCAGCTTCAGCAGAATCGGTGCGACGAGACATTACCTGAGCGTGCAGTAAGCTACGTAAGCCATCAGAGCCAAATAGGAGACCCGCTTGTTGATCGAGCACTTCATCAGATCGGTTTGAGCCTGGTAACTTTATTTGGCCTCCACCCATCATCGAGGTAAGTGTGTCGGCAAACACACGAATAGGCGGTGGTGGAAGCTGGCTGGCAGCCGGCAGATTGAGCCGCTGCGAAAGCATCGCAAGCAAGTAGTCGTCTACAATATCGGGGTAATCAGCGGCACGATCAATTCGATTAGCTTGCCGCGTGTATTGGACCCACCAGTCAGAAAGTAGGCGGGCATGCGCCACCGAATTGGCACTGGGAACGACGGTATTTGAAACCGCCGATGGTGCATAGAGTGTTAAATCGAGTGGTTCGTTACCGGTGAATAAAAAATAGACCGTCGTGAGCTGCGGGCGGCCTAGCAATTCGCGAGCTGCGGTGCGAAGCGGGGTCGCTTCAAATGCTTGAAAGAATACACGATCATTTTTGTCTTTGAGTGTAAAGCCACTGTTTCCCAGCAGCGCCGGATTTACTCCCTGGGGAAGTTCCAGCGTCCAACGGCCAACACCATAGGGCTGACCGGCGATAGCTTCGATTTGTATTGGCGGAGGTCGTAGACGGCCGCGCAACAGTTGAGCATGAGCAGACGTTGATGCCGCCGTCAATACGAACACGAGTACGCCGATCAACCAGTGACTAAAGCGAATGCTTGTTAATTTTCTTACGCCACCATGCATGATCGATTCTCCATAAGGCGATATTCATGTCCCCGATTCTGACTCAACAGCAAGTGCAAGTAGTTTCCAGTTCCAGCAATCGTTGTTTGGTAGTTAGACCTTGTGGAGCGGAGTACCCGCCTAATCTTCCCCCGCTGGCGACGACTCGGTGGCAGGGAACAATTAATGGCGTGCGATTAGTGGCCATCACGTGGCCCACGGCCCGAGCCGCCTTGGCAGAACCTGCTAACCCAGCCAATTCACCGTAAGAGCGGGTTTCTCCCCAACCGATTTTACGACAACGCGAGATAACTCGACGCCCGAATGATGTGAGATGC
>CAZIGP010000823.1:0-353 GCA_964538425.1 uncultured Pirellulales bacterium
GGTGAATTCATTTTTTGCGCCAGTCAACGTATTTGGCCGCAATCTTCCGATCGCGGCGCTCATTCCCATTACGTTTGCTTTATTCGGCATTGGCGAATTTCAAAAAGTGATGTTCATTTTCATTGCGGCGGTGGCCTTTGTGATGATGGACACAGCCGGTGCGATCGCCGATATCAATAACCGTTACATCGATACGGCTTATACTCTTGGCGCATCTCGACGCCAGATCATTCTAAAAGTCTTAGTGCCGCTGGCCATGCCACGAATTTTTAATTCGTTGCGGCTATTGTTTGGCTTAGCGTTTGGTTACATCATGCTGGCAGAATTGGTAACCACTTCTGACGCTGCTGGTG
>CAZIGP010000823.1:363-2348 GCA_964538425.1 uncultured Pirellulales bacterium
CGGGAGCTGGGAGAGATGGCGTGGTTCAAATAAAATCGCAGCGGCGCGGGATGAAAGAACCCATCTTAATTATCTTGATTTTAATTCCCTTATTAGCGCTCGGTATCGATCGTCTGTTGCATTGGATTCAATGCAGTCTGTTTCCGCATCAATACGGTGGTGCGGGCTTATTACACATTGCTTGGCGCAAATTGATGCATCTAGGCGAAAATGCAAAACGCCTTATTTTTCCTGCTAAATCATTAAGCGAGGCACAGCAAGCAGCGTTAAGTAAAGCAAAATCGTAGTCGAATTCACACAATTTTATGACGGACATTGCATCGAACGCCGCTAACAACGCTGTCAAGCAGGATGCTGCGCCGGTTGCCAAAGAAGTCGGCATCGGGCAGGTGCTTGAGCACGTGCGCCAGCCAGAAGAAGTAAAAGTTCCGCACGTTGTTGAATTTCGCGAGGTTTCGAAAACATACAACCTGGGCCAGCCGAACGAATTCACTGCGATTCGTAATGTGAATTTCGTGGTTGCCGATCTGCCTGACAAAGGCGAGTTTGTCTGTATTCTAGGACCCAGTGGTTGCGGCAAAAGCACGATCTTGCGGCTCATCGCAGGTTTAGAGCCTCAGCATCCACCCACAACAGGTGATGTGCTAGTGCTAGGGAAGCCTGTAACCGATCCGGGTGCCGATCGCGGTATGGTGTTTCAAGATTACACCAGCTTTGATAATCGTAATGTGCTCGACAACATTGCTTTTGGCTTAGAGTGCCAAGGGGTTTCGCGCACAGATCGTTACGATTTAGCTCGGCATTGGATTAAACAAGTAGGCCTGAACGTTGATACCGATCAATACAAGTATCCCCACGAACTTTCCGGTGGCATGCGTCAGCGTGTGGCCATTGCGCGCACATTGATTTTGCGGCCAAGGATCATTTTGATGGATGAACCGTTTGGTGCGCTCGACCCGCAAACACGGATGAATATGCAAGATTTGCTAGTTGGCTTGTGGCGCGAGGTGGAAGCAACGGTGTTTTTCATTACCCATTCGATTGAAGAAGCCGTTTTTCTGGGCGATCGAATATACATCATGTCTACCGGGCCCGGCCGAATTATGAAAGAACTGATCGTAGAACCCGCGGATCGTCCGGCACTAGAAATGGCCCGCGTGCCGCGGTTCCAGGAAACGGTATATTACATTCGAGACCTGATTGCGCAGTTGGAAGCATCGGGTTAGTATTTCAATTTTTATTGCACCATAGATTTTCGTGGGTTTTGGTAAATATCTCAAAGCGGCATTTACTTATCCTTGGAACCTCTTGGCGTTTCTGGGCGGCGCTGCCTTTGCGCTTCTTTCCCCCCAGCCCGACGTTGGCTTGGCGCTCGTGGCTGCCGGTGAAATCACGTACCTGGGCCTGCTCAGCACCCATCCAAAATTTCAAGCGTACGTGGGAGCGCAAGAAGCTAAGGCCACCCGAGCAGCAACATCGGTTTCGTCGCAGCAAACGCTTGAGCGGATTACGAGCGCACTGCCCAAAGAATTACTTGACAGGTTTGTGTCGTTGCGTGCTCGCTGTTTGGAATTGCAGCAAATTGCCGCCGAACTAAAGCAATCGAATCATCAAGAATCAAATTTACCGCTGGAAGGCTATCAAATCGCCGGACTCGATCGACTGTTATGGATTCATCTGCGGCTGCTCTATACCCAATTTGCACTTTATCGTTTTTTAAAACAGACCAGCGAAGAACAGATCCAAGCAGATATCAAGCGTCTTGAATCACGACTGGCAGAGATGCCAAAAACAGCCGAGGGTGACCAACAGCAGCGCGTACGCAAGGCACTCGAAGACAACTTACAAACAAGCCGCGACCGTTTAGCGAATTTGCAACGCGCCCGTGATAATTACGAACTGGTAAAATTAGAAATTGATCGCTTGGAAAATAAAATTCGTTCCCTGAGCGAATTGGCTGTCAATCGTCAAGAACCCGATTACAT
>CAZIGP010000824.1:0-2334 GCA_964538425.1 uncultured Pirellulales bacterium
GGGGCCAGGCGACCCGGGCCTGATAACTTGGCGCGGCACTCAATGCTTAAAGCAAGCCGACGTCGTGTTATACGATTATCTGGTGAATCCTGCCCTTCTGCGCCATGCCTCATCTGGAGCCGAGCTGGTTTGTCTTGGCCGGCATGGACGCGATCGACTGTGGTCGCAAATCGAGATTAACGAGCGGCTAGTGAAACTTGCGATGGAAGGCCGAAAAGTAGTTCGGCTCAAAAGCGGAGATCCCGCCATTTTCGGTCGGTTAGCGGAAGAGGTTGAAGCATTAGAAGCGGCGAGCGTTGAATATGAAATCGTTCCTGGCATAACAGCTGCAATTGCTGCAGGAAGTTTTGCCGGCATTTGGATTACCCAACGAGACACGGCTTCTGCCGTGGCGATTATCACTGGCCACGAAGGTGACTCACAACACGCCCCTGCGCTTGACTATGCCGCACTAGCAAGATTTCCAGGCACACTAGTGTTCTACATGGGGGTAACGACAGCACGAGAGTGGTCCAACGCACTAATCGATGCAGGAAAGCCAGCCGATACACCCGCGGCAATTGTGCGACGATGCTCGTGGCCTGACCAATCGATCGTTCGCTGCACGCTTGGTACTATCACAACAAAATTGGATGAGAATCGAATGCGTCCCCCGGTGGTATTCATTGTCGGCGACGTAACAGATATTCCAAACGTGCCTCCATTCCAGCATGAAAACCAGAGCAAAGATTTTGAAAACGCCTGGTTTACCCGTCGACCATTATTTGGCAAGCGTGTTTTGATTGCACGCCCCGTTGATCGTGTAGATTCACTTTATCAACCGTTGACCGAATTGGGGGCAGAGTGTTTGATTCAACCAGCCATTGAGGTTAAACCACCGGATGACTGGGAGCCAGTGGATGCAGCATTGTCACGGCTCGATAAGTTCGATTGGCTGGTGTTTTCCAGCGTCAATGGCGTGCAATTTTTGATCGATCGACTCGTGCAAATCGGCGGCGATTTGCGACAGTTGGCTGGTGTGCAATTGGCGGCCATTGGCCCCGGCACAACCGAGGAGCTGGCAAAGTACCACTTACGAGTTGATCGTCAGCCGCCGGATGTTTACCGCGCCGAAGCTCTCGCCGAGGTGCTTTCGGCCGATGCCAAAGGAAAGCGGTTTTTGCTTGCCCGCGCCAGTCGTGGTCGTGAGATTTTAGCCGAACGATTACAAGCCGCAGGAGGCATTGTTGAACAAATCGTCGTTTACAACAGCCTCGACGTGCCAAACCCGAGTGAGGAATTTGCTACGGCAATGGCTGCTGGAAAGATTGATTGGGTTACGGTTACCAGTTCCGCCATTGCCCGTTCTCTGGCACGAATGTTTGGCGAAGATTTGCGTAAAGCGAAGATTGTAAGCATTAGCCCGGTAACTTCGGCTACGCTTCGAGAAATGAGCATTGAGCCATTTGCGGAAGCGAAAATTTACACCATGCAAGGCGTGGTGGATGCGATAATGACCGCCGAATTCTCTTCAACCCAAGATCAATAATTCTTGTGTTTGAAATACTCTTTATGCTGTGCCATCACCGATAATCGACGTCATTGGAATAATTGGCAGAGAATTAGCGTTAGCATTTTCGTTCGTTGAACATCCGCCGCTTTTTGCCTCGGGGCCATTCTGGCATGCACGAATCTCTTCGTATCTTGCTCGATTAGCCTCCACGGCCATTGTTTCATGCTCAGGATCAATCAATTCATAGAACACATTTCGCTGCCGTGGTGTATAACCAATTTCGGAGATTGAATCTCGCATTTGATCAAGTGTTAGGTAGTGAACTGTCCCAGCTTCAGCTACCACGTTTTCTTCAATCATCAGGCTGCCCATGTCGTTAGCCCCAAAGAGCAGGGCGAGTTGGCCAATTTTTAAACCTTGCGTGACCCAGCTTGATTGAATGTTGGGGAAATTGTCGAGATACAATCGCCCGACGGCTTGTGTTTTCAAATACTCGAACGAACCAGCCGGTGGGGTGTCAGCCATTTCAGTGTGCTCGGGCTGAAAGCTCCAGCAAATAAATGCTGTAAAGCCATTGGTTTCATCCTGAACTTGCCGCAGGCGATCGAGGTGTTCAATTCGCTCCGCCAAGGTTTCGACGTGTCCATACATCATGGTTGCCGTGCTCCGACCGCCGAGTTCATGCCATACTCGATGAACGTTCAACCAGTCGTCAGTCATCACTTTGCCGCGGGTGATGGCGGCACGAACACGATCGACCAAAATCTCCCCACCGCCGCCGGGTAAACTACCAAGGCCAGCCTTTTTTAGCCGTTCTAGTACAGTTCTTAATGGAAGTTTCG
>CAZIGP010000825.1:0-2330 GCA_964538425.1 uncultured Pirellulales bacterium
AGCATTGCTGCGATTTTGCCCAGTTCGGTTGCCATCCCGGTGGCAAAGACAATTGCTTTGCAGCGACCGTAAACGACTGTCGTGCCTGCAAACGCCAGATTCGTGCGATCAGGGAGCGACGTATCGCTTGACAATGGTTCAAGGTGTTTTTCGATCGGTAGTGATTCACCCGTCAGCAGCGATTCATCAATCTGCAGGTCAGCCATCGAGATTAACCGTACGTCGGCAGGGACGATTGCGCCGGAAGCGAGTTCGACGACGTCACCGGGAACGAGTTTCTCGACTGGCAGACTGCTTAACTGTCCGTCTCGCCAAACATGCGTGGATGGTTGAGAAATCCGTTTCAGCGCGGCAACTGCTTCTTCCGCCTGGCGCTGGTGAAAAAATCCGATAACTCCGTTCGCAAGCACAATGATGCCGATTAGTACGGCGTCTTGCCAATCACCGATCGTGATACTGACTATCGCGGCCGCTACCAGTAGACCAATCATCCAATCGGCAAATTGCTTGAAGAACATCCACCAAGCATTCGGGGTCGCAATCGGATGCAGCACGTTTGGACCAACTTTTTCTAGCCGCTTTTGTGCTTCGCTGGACTTCAATCCGACAGCTGGATCTGTTGCCAACTCGCGAGCAACAGCATTGATGGAAGTTGACCAGGGATCTGCGATAAGCAACGGAGTGGTCATTGTGAAAATTACACGACTATCCAATCAAACAAACTTAAATCAAGGGAGCACGGTTGGACGCGCTTAGCGAGTGTTGCTTAGAGATTCTTCGGTTTTGACAATCCGGATTAGCATCTTTAAAACGGCATCTGGATTGAGCGAAATACTATCGATCCCCTCCTTGACGAGAAAATCGGCAAATTCAGGATAGTCGCTCGGTGCCTGGCCGCAGATGCCAATTTTTCGGTGGGCAGCTTTCGCAGCGCGAATGGCCGCGGCGATCGACTGCATGACGGCTGGATCGCGCTCGTCGAAGACGTGGGCCACGATTTCGCTGTCGCGATCGACGCCGAGCGTCAATTGCGTCAAGTCGTTGGAGCCAATGGAAAAGCCGTCGAACACTTCGGCGAAGGCTGGGGCACATATCACATTGCTGGGGATTTCGCACATCACGTAGATTTGCAGGCCGTTTTTGCCGCGCTCGAGGCCATGCTTGCGCATTTCGTCCTGCACGAGATGTGCTTCCTTGACCGTGCGGCAGAAGGGGATCATTAGTTTGACGTTCGAAAGCCCCATCTCGTCGCGGACTTTCTTCATCGCGCGGCATTCGAGGCCAAAGGCGTCGCGGTACCGTGGATCGTAATAGCGTGAAGCGCCGCGGAAGCCAATCATCGGGTTTTCTTCGACCGGTTCGTAGGGACGGCCGCCGACAAGATTTGCGTATTCATTGGTTTTGAAATCACTCATCCTCACGATGACATCTTTGGGAAAGAACGCGGAGGCGATCATCGCGACGCCTTCGGCCAGCATATCGACGAAGAACTGTGGCTTATCGGCATAACCTGCGGTGAGACGATCAATTTCGGCTTTCAGGACAGGTTCATCGATATGGTCGTATTCGAGCAGGGCCATCGGATGGGCTTTAATGAATGTGGCGATGATAAACTCCATTCGTGCGAGTCCCACACCATCGTTGGGAAGCATGGAAAGGCGAAACGCTTCGTCGGGGTTGCCGACGTTCATCATCACTTTCGTTTTAGGTCGCGGGAGATCGGCGAGCTTAACGCGATCGACGGAAAATTCCAATTGGCCGTCGTAGACAAAGCCGATGTCACCTTCCGCGCAAGAGACAGTGACGGTCTGGCCGTCGCGAAGTTGTTCGGTACCGTGCTCGGTACCAACGATCGCAGGCACGCCCAGTTCGCGGCTGACGATTGCGGCGTGGCAAGTTCGGCCGCCGCGATTGGTAACGATGGCGGCGGCCTGCTTCATGATGGGTTCCCAATCGGGGTCGGTCTTGTCGGTGACGAGCACTTCACCCGGCTTGAAACTGGCCAAATGTTGTGCGCTAGCAATTACGCGCACTGGCCCTGTGGCGATTATCTCACCTACGCTGCGGCCGCTCAGCAGGACGTTGCCGCGATGCTTCAACTGGTAAGTTTCAAGCGTATCAATCTGCTTTTGCGACTGTACCGTCTCTGGCCGTGCTTGGACGATAAACAACTCCCCGGTATGGCCATCTTTGGCCCATTCCATATCCATCGGACAGAATCGGTCGTGCTTGCGGGAATAATGGTCCTCAATTTCGCAAGCCCAACGAGCCAGCAGTAAAATGTCGTCGTCGTTCAGTGCACAGCGGGCTCGATCTCCTGGCGGCACGGG
>CAZIGP010000826.1:0-2327 GCA_964538425.1 uncultured Pirellulales bacterium
GCTTAGCGTTAGGCCGAGCTGGCGTTGATAATTTTCAAGAGTATTGGCATCTTCCGAGCGAGGTT
Source organism: uncultured Pirellulales bacterium (assembly GCA_964538425.1). Classification (GTDB taxonomy): domain Bacteria; phylum Planctomycetota; class Planctomycetia; order Pirellulales; family JADZDJ01; genus JADZDJ01. The sequence goes on from CAZIGP010000826.1 coordinate 66, forward strand.
CGGCCATTCGGAGCAAATCGGTGTCACTGCTTTTGGCCTCATCGGCCAATTTAATCGCTGCATCGAATGTCGGAAAGAACACCGCATGCTGATCGGCGGGAATGTATTTCGACAAAGGATCGAGCTTCGGATCGATGCCCTTCAGCAGCGGCTTCCAATCGATCTCGGCGATGGTAATGCCCTCGAGCGTATCGATAGGAATTGTTGGCTCTTCTGGTTTGACTTCTCGTAGGGCGCGGTTGATTTGCAAGTTCTCACTAACGGCGCGAGCGCCAGAAAACAAGGCATAAAGGTCATCCGGATCTGCAACTCGATTCAGTTGATCTGCGAGGAAATTCTCTCCAGCGCTCGAGCCACCCTGTTTAAGCTCCTTCTCTACATCCTGGATTTGATGTCGAAACCAAGCGGTTCCGGGAATATCGCGCTGATGTAGTGCCGTGTAATAGGTGAGCTTACTTTGATAAAACTTTTCGTCGGTGCTTTTGCTCGCAGAAGCTGGCACAGAAAACTTGACGAGCTTCATTTCAGAAGTGTTTGAATTAGGCAGTCGTAATGTGCCAGTAACTTCTTTTCCAACAGGTGCTTTGAAGATAAGTCGTGTATCGGGCAAATAGTCTTCACCGAAATAACCAAACCTCCAGATATCATTACGATTGCTTTGGATGAATCCTTCGGCAGGTTCATCGAACATAACTTCAGGCCGCATCGCCTGCAATTGAAAATTGAATCGATACGATCCCGGTTCCATGGAATTGAACCGGGGCAATTCACCTTCTGAAATTTCTATGTCTTGAACCCCAATTTCATAAAATGCATCCTCTGCAATCGCCGCGAGTGAACTTGCATAAGTCCCAATGATTACAGTTGCGAGTAATGTGCACTTGGCAAGTCGCATCGTAGACTCCTTCAGGCTGAGACCTTGTGAGAAGAGTGGTCGTCGTGGCGAATTCCGTTTCGGCAATATACCACGCTTGAAAAGCCGTGGTTTCAGGAGAGGCCTTAATCGCGGTTAAACAATTTGGTCTGCCCTTTTTATTAGTTACTTATCGTCGCCCGATTCTAGCACTGCTAAAAACGCTTTTTGTGGAATATCAACACTACCGATTGATTTCATTCGCTTTTTGCCCTCTTTTTGTTTTGCCCACAGTTTGCGCTTGCGAGTAATGTCGCCACCGTAGCATTTCGCGGTAACATTTTTGCGCATCGCAGAAATCGTTTCACGGGCGATAATGCGGCTACCAATTGCAGCTTGGATGGCAATCTCGAACATGTGGCGATCGATTTCCGTGCGAAGTTTTTTTACAATCGCTCGGCCGCGGCGATCCGCATCTCGACGATCGCAGATAATTGACAAGGCGTCTACTTTCTTGCCACCGACCAAGATATCCATCCGCACTAAATCGGCTGTCACATAACCAAGTACATCGTAATCCATCGTGCCGTAGCCGCGAGTAACGCTCTTCAACTTGTCATGCATGTCGTAAATGACATCTGCTAGCGGCAAGTCAAACGTGAGCATCGCACGCGTTGGACCGAGATACTCGGTATGTTTATAAACTCCGCGACGATCTGTGCAAAGCTGCATCACGGGGCCAATATATTCAACCGGCAACACAAAATTCACTCTGACAATTGGCTGGCGAAATTCTTCGATCGTGCCAGCGTCGGGCACATCTTGTGGATTGTGAATCTCCAGCGTTTCGCCTGTCGTCGTGAGAATTTGATAGGTAACGTTGGGCGCAGTCTGTACCAGGTCTAGATCGGCTTCTTGTTCCAGCCGCTGCTGAATAATTTCCATATGCAACAAGCCGAGAAAGCCACATCGGAATCCAAAACCAAGGGCTTCGCTAGTTTCGGGTGAGAATTCGAAGCTGGGATCGTTAATTGCCAGCTTACCCAGCGAATCACGCAGCTCCTCGAAATTCTCGCCGTCCGATGGATAGAGTCCGCAATAAACCATTCGTTGCGGTGCCCGATAACCTGCCAAAGCTTCTGCGGCTGTATCGCCGGGAACAGTGACTGTATCACCGATGTGGATGTCTTTGATGTCTTTAATATTGCAAATGAGATATCCGACTTCACCAGCCACCAGTTTATCGCAAGCTTTACGTTCAGGAACAAATTGGCCGAGTTCCAACACATCATAATTCGCTTCGGCTTTCAGAAAGCGAATTTTTTGCCCCTTTTCAACCGAGCCTTGCATCAAACGAACGTAAGCAATGGCCCCGCGATAATCGTCGTAATGCGAATCAAAAAGCATCG
>CAZIGP010000827.1:0-2323 GCA_964538425.1 uncultured Pirellulales bacterium
TAAGCGTTTCCTTCATCGTCGGCCGACCTTCGCGTTTCAAAAAACCGCCGGGGACTTTTCCGGCCGCGGCCGGACGTTCGCGGTAATCGCAGGTGAGTGGAAAGAAGTCGATGCCGGCTCGCGGCGTGCCGGTTGCGGCAGCTACCAAAACAGTGGTATCGCCGTATCGCACCAAACAACTACCGGCTGCCTGCTTCGCTAAGTAACCCGTTTCGATGGAAAATAAACTTGCCCCAATTTGTTTTTCAACGCGGACTTTCAATTTCGTGCTTCCTATATAAAAGTGTTTTGTATTGACGTGCGCTATGAACCTTTGGCTTGCTATCGATTTAACCGCTAAAAATACATTCGCGACTGGAGCGGATCGATTTAAGCGCGTTCGGGGTTACTGCCAATCAGGCATTAAGCTCGCCATCGAACGCCCAGAACACACGCGCGACCGCTACTTGCGGATTTCCAACTTGCGAATAATGTCGAGATAGCGCTGCGGGTCTACGGTTTTCAAATAATCAAGTAACCGCCGGCGCTTACTAACCATTGCCAACAAACCGCGGCGACTGGCATAGTCTTTGGTATGTACCTTGAGATGCTCAGTCAATTCCGCAATGCGCGATGTGAGCAAGGCAACTTGAACTTCAGGCGATCCGGTATCATTATCCTTGCGCTTATAGCTGCCAATTAGCTCTTGCTTCCGCTGTTTGGTAATACTCATCGGATTGAGATCTTTCCTCCACGCCAGACCACCGCATGCAGCCAGCTTCGCGGTAAGAGAGCCGCCACCACAGGGTTCTGACCTGTAATTTTCCTTACTTGAATTTTGCCAATAGTTTAAGTTGATTAGTGTACCAATTGGCCCAAAGTTTGCAAGAGTGCGGAAATTGCCACTAAACGACCACTCCTGCATGTTGCAATCATTGCCTTCTCAAAGTGGCAAAGTGCTCGCATTTCTACGAGATTTGTCGGCGTTGACAGGCTCCTAAATTCTTGTACGATTTAAGGTTTCCCTATATTCCGTCGTTCGATACATAAAGCACGCATGCCGACAATCAATCAGCTCGTAAAAAGTCGCCGCCGAGCCAAGCGAAAATTCAGTAAGTCGCCGGTGCTCGACAAGTGCCCGCAAAAGCGCGGCGTCTGTCTGCAAGTAAAGACCATGACGCCTAAGAAGCCGAATTCGGCTTTGCGGAAAATCGCGCGCGTGCGGCTTTCGAACGGTAAGGAAGTCACCGTTTACATTCCGGGTGAAGGCCATACGCTTCAAGAGCACTCCATCGTGCTCGTACGAGGCGGCCGTGTTCGCGACTTGCCGGGTGTGCGTTATCACATCGTTCGCGGCACACTCGACTGCCTCGGCGTTGAAGGCCGCAAAGGCAGCCGAAGTTTATACGGCGCCAAGAAGGGCTAGTTTGTTTGCTAAACCGTCAGCGGGCCGCTGGCCTTGCTAATCACCTATATTCATTTTTTGACTCCTGACCTCTGATTTCTGCCTATGGGCCGCATTACTGCCAGTTCAACGACTCTCAAGCCTGACCCAATGTATGGCTCGGTGCTCGCCAGCAAGTTTATCAATTGCCTGATGTGCGATGGTAAGAAAAGTGTGGCACAAGGAGTGTTTTACAAAGCACTCAACATCGTCAAAGAAAAAATCCCCGATAAAGAGCCAATCGAAGTCTTCACGCAAGCCATGGAAAACGTGAAGCCAAATATCGAAGTCCGTTCCAAGCGCGTCGGTGGTGCTGCTTATCAAGTGCCAATGCAAGTGAGCCGAAATCGGCAGCAATCGTTAGCCATTCGTTGGATTTTACAATCCGTTCGTGAGAAAAAAGGTCGCGCAACCCATCAGAAATTGGCCGAAGAATTGATGGCTGCCTTTAACCGTGAAGGTGCCGCAATGACCAAGCGAGAAAACGTTCACCGCATGGCTGACGCCAATAAGGCATTCGCACACTTCGCTTGGTAAGCCTTGCTGAATACAATGGCCGCTTTACGCCGAAAGGCTGGCGGCCTTTTTTACGCGCGGTGGGAAACTGCAACAAAGCCATAACATAAACGAATAGCAAAATCATAGAACTCAGATGAGATAAAAATCCCAGATAAGAACAGAAAAATTTGTTGAAATTTCGTCCCAACGATTTTTTCTATATCTGTGTTTATCTGATTTCATCCGTGTTTATCTGTGTTTCTTAAGACGCACCATCGGATATATATGTCTCGCGATCTCAAAACTCTCCGCAACATCGGCATCATTGCTCACATCGACGCCGGCAAGACGACCGTCACAGAGCGAATGCTATTCCTCAGTGGCGCGAAGCATCGGGTAGGT
>CAZIGP010000828.1:0-2322 GCA_964538425.1 uncultured Pirellulales bacterium
CTGCGTAGCAGCTTTTTTATGCTGAGTTCTTGCTTCCTTTAAGTTGGCAACTATGAGCGTCAAAAAGACGAGACTACTGAGCAGTAGCATCGAGGCCCGTTGCTGGTTTTTCCTGCGAATAGCCATCTTCTACCTATTTGAAGATTCCGCCGCCGGCAAATCCATTTCTGCTGGAAGACTTTCCGTAGATGGAGAGGTAACTGGCTCGGCGAGCCGTACAGAAGTGGGTGAAAGGCGCGATTCAACGATCGAGCTGCCTGTGCTGCGTACAATCATGGGCGCCGCGCGATGGCTTTTTTGGGTGTATTGCAATGCAATTGCCAAAAGTACTAAGACCAAACCTAATGATGCTGCTTGGACAAACAATAAAGATGACTCCGCTTGCCAAATAGCCAAAGCGGCTGCGATGACACCCACCGCAAAGAGAGTTATGGGCTTTCGTAAAATACGTGCATAGATTAGGAGCAAACCTAATGCTAGTACTCCCAAAGAAACAAAGAAGACAAGTTCCCCGCGGCTCGCAGTTAACACAGCAAGATTTTTTGGATTGTGGGTTAGACTGAACAAATAACGGTTTGTTGTGGATGGCAAATCTTCGGTGGTGGAAAGTTCCAGCCATTGTTCAAGATCTGGTTGTTCTTTGGATGAACGACGTTCCCAGCCGATGCCAGTCCATTGCCAAGTAAATTCTGGCGTGAGCTGAGATTCGGCCTTAATTAAATGGCGGTCACCCGGCAGCACCAATTGCCAGTACAAATGTTGCACCCACACGTTATCGGCAAAGCGTGGTAAATCGGCGGAAATTGAGTTATTGCCTTCACCATTTACGAATTGATATTTCAATTCCAGCAAATTCTGGGAAGAGTCTTGCTGCGGGAGTGGAATAGTTAGAGTTCGCTTGAAATCAGGTTGAATGATTTTAAGCTCGCCGTTGACTCTGATTTCCACATGATTGAGCGCAATGCCATCTGGCAGCGTAATGCCGATTTGCTTTTCGGAACCATTTAAACGGTATATGGCCCGATCCTGCCGTATCCCTCCGCCGAACCACGTTTGCACCCAAGCCCGATCAACGACAACACTTCCTGTGTTAGGCCGTTCTTCTCGGCTAACCGAAAGCAATAATTCGGTTACGGGTTGCTGGGCGGTCAATCTTAATGCCGCTCTGTGATCTTCCGAAGCAGATTCGGCTACTTCCTCGGTTTTCCATCTTTCGTCGACAGGATACACCCGCAAGGCCGATTCATGAGAAAGAGTTAGGTGGTTGCTATCGAGTGGTATTTCTTTAGGACTTGCCAGTAAAATTTTGACGGCGTCTCCGGAGTCCATTTCTGTTTGCACAGATTGCGGAAACTTTATCTTTACATGAAATGTTCCGCTCCGAGGTTCGAGAAGTGGAATTCGCACGCTGGCAACAGCTTCGTCGGTATCTTCGGTCGTCGTTGACAATGGAGCGATCAACTGTTCATCAAGTAAGATTTCCCAATTACCATCATCAATAATTTTCTGAGGAAAATCAAAAACTAATGCATCGAGCGGTTCGTGTTCTACCCGATAATTGAATTGTTGCTCGACGAAAATGCCATCACGCCGGACATCGATTTTGCCTTCGGCAGCAATATTAATTTTTTGTGGCAATCGCTCTGTATCTGCAACAAATTTTGCTTGTGTTCGATCGCTTCGATAAATTATTGGAGCCTGCTCACGGTGAGGTAATTGCGAATTACCGGCAGAAGGTAAGCGATTTAATCCGACAAGATCATCCTCTTTTACGTTGAGCCGTACATTATTTTCTGGGACGATTCGTACGATCGAAGGTTCAACGACATCCGCGTGAGGGATGGGTAGGTTGATCTCTACTTGATCAGAACCAAACGTGCGTCGCCGATAGGCTGAAATATTCAATTCAAATTTACCCGTAACTCCTTGCATTAACGAGATGATGTGCAGCGGGCCCTCGCCGGCCCAGAATTGCTCCTCGTCAATCGTTTCACTTGCGCGTAGTTCATCGGGCTGCCATTCTGGTAGCTCGATCGCAAAATCAACTGCTTTGGCCCCCCGAACAACATATTTCAGCTTTGCTTCAAGGCGAATTCGGTCCGTCTCAACAAAATAGGTGTATTCTGGTTCGACAGAAATACGCGTTTTTCTTGGCGATACTTTTGCGATCAAAGATGCAGGTTGACTTGTATATTCAAAGCCAATTACGTCGTCCTGCGGTAAACCCTCGGGCAGTTTTTCGACTTGATGAACTCGGTCGCTTTTTTCGAAGGCGTTTTGCCATTCACCGTCAACTACGTCAGCATTATGACCTGATTGTCG
>CAZIGP010000829.1:0-391 GCA_964538425.1 uncultured Pirellulales bacterium
AATCAGTGAATCCTAGTGTGCTTGCAGTACCCGCACTACTATCAGAAATTCCATCGGTGAGTGAATTAAATGAGAATCCATTACGACCGCGAATCATACGAACATCAGTGGTCAACATGCGTATCAACGCCGGTCCTAGATTACGGCTTTGCCGATTTGACTCAGCAACGTAACCAAAGACCGGTGTTGGCGAAGTGTCTCCATCGCTCGAAAATAATGCGCTCATCTCAGCGCCAGGGTTTGAAGTGTACATCCACCCCGAGCCCCATTTCCCTCCAAAAGCCCAATTTCCAAACTGATTCAAACGGACTAATGATTCACTGGGTAAAGGAGCGTCGTAGGTTGTGCCAATGCGAGACATCCACATAAACTGACCAAATGGAATTGGGCG
>CAZIGP010000829.1:401-951 GCA_964538425.1 uncultured Pirellulales bacterium
TTGAATACCAATACTCTCGATCCGATGCACGCACGGGATAAGCATTGAACACCAAAATATCCGGTTGGGTAAATTGCATGTAATTGGCAACGACGGCATCTGAGTTGTGGGCCGTGAGATCGGAAAAGGTTAAAGCATTCGGGTACTCTTCATGCCAAATTGAAAACCAATCTCTTAGCGATGTTAACCAATAGTTGTCACTAAGCACTTCATTCGAAGGTTCCTCGAGAAACATCATACTTGAAAAACCGTCGATGTAAGGCAATTCGGCACTGGTCAATAACGGAGGAAAGTGTGGATCGGTCACGCTGCCAAACCAAGCTCGCCCCCATTGTGACCCTGGCGGCAACTGAGCCAATGTGTCTGACATCGGCCACCACCAAGAGTTGAGTGTTGTAAAATTTGAACTGAGCCAACGATCAATATCGGAGATGCCTCGGATCTCACCACCGATATCATAGTCAGGATCGGGGTAGGATACTGCTTGTATTTGTAGCCCTCGCTGCAAGAGTATCTGATGCCCTCGATCAAGCTCTGCACTGACGGCGGT
>CAZIGP010000829.1:961-2318 GCA_964538425.1 uncultured Pirellulales bacterium
GATACCGACAATGCTTACTGCTATTAAATAACTTTTCATAATTCTTACTTCTGTTCCAAAGGACGAACGAGTTGCTATCCCTGCACCGTCTATTGAGATTCAGCACGCTCATTACTGGCCTTAGGCCCGTTTCCATGATGAAGAGCATAGAAAGAGCAAATTGCGCTTGCTGCTGGAAGATGCTCAGGGTCGGTTCGCTTCATGTTATAGATCATTGCCATTTGGTAGCCGTAGTGTTCTCCATTTACCTTCGCAGCTTTTTCCATTTCAGGGATTGAGATACGAACCTTGCCGTGCTCATCTGTAACACCTTCGATCGTCTTTCCTCCGCGTGCCATTCGTTCAACGATGGTTCCTGCATTGAGTCGGTCCCATCCAGCGTCATCTCCAGTTGCATACCACAAAACCACGGTCTTGCCAGGCAAAGGCTTGCCGTCTGAAGTCAAAGTACCTTCAAATTCGTTTAGGAAGCGGTTTTCATGCGAATCAAAACGGCGCTCAAATGTAAGCTTTGTTTTGGCCGTTCGATGATTAACTTTTAGTCGAAACAAATCGATACCAACACACTGATTTGCAGAACCGATCGCGTCGTCCGCACCGCGATGCCAGGCACAAAGAATGCGGCCATCTGCCATTTGATCGATTTCGGGCTGGTAATCGCACGTTCCAGCCCCAACCAATTTATTCCACGTGCGGCCATCGTCATCTGACCAATAATAACTGCCGTTCCGCAGGCTACCCACCAAAATGCCTTCAGATGTTGCCGTCACACACTCCGGGACAGTTTGGCCAGGACATTTTTCGTACAGCCCAGGAACAAAACGATCACCCACGCGAAAGACAACTTGACGACCCGGTTGATCTTCAACCGATGTTCCTCGCATATAGATTGAATGCGCGAAGGCGACTAAGTCCCCCGATGGTAATTCGACAAAATCAGTCTCGGCAATTCGCAATCCGGGAAACAAAGCTAACGGACCTTGCCAACTTCGGCCGTCATCGTGGGAATAGAATAATGTCATCGACATTTCGATGATTGCATACGGCGGCTTTCCATAATTCGTTACGGGAATGTCTTTATCCGCGCCCCACATGGGTCCAAGACCAACCGCCATGACGATTGCTCCATCTTTCAATCGCTTCATCCTGTGTGGGAAAGCAGCAAAACGGTCGTCCAACAATGCGGGCAATTGATGCCATGTTCGACCTTCGTCGCTGGAATCGTACAGAAAACGTCCTGGTTCGATCGGCTCTATAAATTTATGTGCATTACACAACGACCGCAGGAAGCGCCCATCGCGTGTTCGCACTTGGCCAAATGCACTGGCCGAGTGATGATATCGCACTGGCTCCCGTG
>CAZIGP010000830.1:0-2313 GCA_964538425.1 uncultured Pirellulales bacterium
TGCGCTGTTGGTTCAGCCATCGAGCGAACTGCATGGGCAACGATTCTCCTCGATAGAAGTAGTGTAAAACCATCGGAAAGAGTTCTGACTGTGGGACATGCGGACTTGGAATTCACACGAGAATATCGTCGATGATTTTCCCGTGTACGTCGGTCAGGCGGAAGTCGCGGCCTTGGTGATGGTAGGTGAGCCGCGTGTGGTCGAGGCCCAATTGATGCAGGATGGTCGCTTGTAAATCGTGGATGTGCACAGGCTTCTCGGCCACATGGAAACCCATCTCGTCTGTCTGGCCGTAGCTCATGCCGCCGCGAATACCTCCTCCCGCCATCCACATGGTGAATGCCTGGGGATGATGATCTCGCCCTTGCTTGCGCCCGATACTAGGGTTGCTTTCAACCATTGGCGTGCGGCCGAACTCACCTCCCCAAATCACGAGGGTCTCGTCAAGCAAACCGCGCTGCTTAATGTCTTGCACCAGCGCGGCCGCTCCTTGGTCGGTCGCACCGCAATTTCCACGCAGATTGCCGGCTACGTCGGAATGCGCATCCCAACCTTCATGGTAGATGTTAATAAACCGCACGCCACGCTCCACCATTCGCCGCGCCAGCAGGCAGGCTCGCGCAAAAGAGGGCTTGGCCGGGTCAACACCATACAGTTCCAGCGTCTCCTTGGATTCGCTGCTCAGGCTCATCAATTCGGGAGCCGAGGTTTGCAAGCGAAAAGCCATCTCGTACGATTCCATTCGCGTTGCAATTTCCGGATCGCCTACAGCGGCAAGATGGGTTTGATTTAACAAATGAATTAAATCAAATGAATCACGCTGTAACTTGGAATCGATTCCTGGAGGACTGGCGACGTTCAGGATCGGATCTCCCTGGTTGCGCAGCCGAACTCCCGTATACCCTGACGGCAAAAAGCCGCTCGACCAATTTGCCGATCCGCCGCTAATGCCCGAGCCGGTTGACATAACGACGAACGCCGGCAAATCACTGGTCTCGGCCCCTAATCCATACAGCACCCACGAACCAATGCTCGGTCGCCCAGGTTGGGAAAAACCTGTGTTGAAAAGAATCTGAGCAGGTGCATGATTAAATTGATCGGTATGACAAGAGCGAACCAGGCAGATGTCGTCAACCACTTTCGCCAAATGGGGCAACGCTTCGGAAATTTCGGCCCCTGATTGACCCTGCTTGGCAAATTTGAATTGCGGCCCTAACACAGCCGCATCAGGGCGGATAAACGCGTAACGTTGCCCGCCAATCACTTCCGGCGGCAACGGGTGGCCTTCGAGCTCGGCCAGCTTCGGCTTGTAGTCGAACAAATCGAGTTGGCTGGGAGCGCCCGCCATAAACAAATGAATGACCGCCTTGGCTTTGGGCGTAAAATGCGGCGGTTTAGCAGCCAAGGGCGGCGCGGGCGCCGCCTGGGCACGGCCCGAAACGACACCGCCAGTTAGCAACGAAGCCAAGGCAATTTTGCCAACGCCGACTCGGCACTCTTCAAAAAAATAACGCCGGGTCATCGAGCGCGAATATTCCTGCAATGGCTGCATGGCATTATTCCTTTGTGACCATTTCATCAAGGTTTAATAAAGCGCGCGCAGTCACCGTCCATGCCGCACGTTCGCTGACATCACCCTCTCCTCCAGCAACAATTTTGGTCGGATCCAATTCGCCCGAAGCAAATCTTTGCCGCTGGCCATCAAAAAAAGCAATTAAATAAGCCAGTTCTTCAGGCTGTGGTGGCCGCGTCAAGCAGCGGCGGAATAGCTTCGTCATACGCGCTGCAACGGAATCGGTTTGCTCCGCCCAGGCTCGACCTACGGTCTGCGCTGCTTCGACAAATACCTCGTCGTTCAAAAGCGTCAGCGCTTGCAGCGGTGAATTCGACACTTCGCGCCGGGCCACACAAACTTCGCCGCTGGGAGCGTCGAACGTATTGAACATGGCAAAGGGCGCTGTTCGCTTGCTGAACGTGTAGAGTCCGCGGCGATAACGATCATCGCCCGTGCTTACTTTCCAAACCAAGGCTCCAAAAGCCCCTTCCGAGGTGATCGAACTGGGTTGAGGAGGGAATACACTCGGGCCGCCGATTTTTCGCGACAGCAAGCCGCTTGCTGCCAAGGCTTGATCGCGAATCTGCTCGGCATCAAGCCGCGCGCGTGGTCCGCGTGCAAGGAATTTGTTTTCGGGATCCTGTTTTAAATGCTGTTCAGATACCTGCGAAGATTGTCGATACGTCGCACTTGTAATGAGCAAACGGTGCATCGCTTTGATCGACCAGCCGCTTTCGATGAACTTGGCGGCGAGGAAA
>CAZIGP010000831.1:0-2306 GCA_964538425.1 uncultured Pirellulales bacterium
GGAACTGCTGATCGTCTAGCCAGCCGTATTCCTTCACGACGCCGCCGTAAAGAAACGGCACAATGGCTAATCCACTCCCAAAGACAAAAGCGCCAGCCTTGGTGAAAAATAATGCAATTTGCAGAAGGGTATCGTAGTCTCCTTGAGAAATCGTTATTCCCATCGGTAATGTGACTGCCATCAAGCCTGTGTTTGCTTTCGATCTCGCTTTAATCGCCCAAGCCATTACACCTGCTCCTAAAAACAGCCAAATGATTTCCGATTCGGTAACGATCGTGCAAACAGCACTCACAAGGTAAATGGTCCACAACAGCCAATCGTTGCCAATCGTCTTACGTGTCAGCTTGTACGAGCTTAGTGCAATGATGCCGATGACGCTGGCCCCCACGCCATAGAACACGGCTTGCATCCAACTGAGTCCTCCATAAACCGTGTAGGCCCATCCCAATGCGAGAACCATCAAAAATGATGGCAGAACAAATGCAATGCCAGCTAACGTTGCTCCTAGTACTCGGTGGTGGACAAAACCCAGATAGATTGCGAGTTGAGCAGCAAGCGGACCAGGAGCGAGTTGCGCAAGCGCCATGCCTTCGCGATAGTCGGCTTCAGTGATCCAGTTACGGCGTTCGACGAGATCACGATGCATGTAGCCGACCAATGCGACAGGACCGCCAAATCCCCACGTGCCAAGTCGAAGAAAATACAAAACCAATTCCCAAAGTGAATACGGCGCTCTCGTATTCTCGGCAACCACGGGGAGTCCTTTCTTGGATAACTCACAAGTAAATCTGCAATCGAATGAATTCAGCCAGTGTATCACTAAATACTTTTTATACCCACGGCGTTGTGTCCTTCGTCAACGAATATTGGATTTTTATGCCACTGCCACATCGCACCGAAGCTGTCAGAAATGCCGTTGATCTAGTCTCCTGCTTCTAGCACCAATCGTCTATAATTCTAATGCCGCGGGCGAAACGCTTGCGGTGACAATTTGATTTTCGACGCGTGCGTCGAGACACTGTTTCCAAGAGAACCGGCAAGTTTTTTATACAGGAACAGTGCCTTGTTGCCGCGCCCCGTAAAGGGCGTCGGCCAGGGTACGTTCTGTATGCGCCTTGCCGGGCGTTCTTGGGGCGGCCTTGGTTCGACGCCTTTTTCAATAGGGGTGTAAATCAATGGCCCATCGTCCCGCTCAAGTTGCCAACCGTTTCGAGTCTCTTCCTTCTCTTCCGGTCGACGCTGAGCACTGGAGCCTCATTGTCGACGCCATGGAACTCTCCCCACAGCAAGCCCGCATCGTGGAGTTCATCTTGCGCGGCGCTTGCCGCAAGCAAATTGCCAAGGCCATGAAAATCAAAGAACCCACGATCAAAACCTATCTCGACCGCATCTTCGCCCGCACCGGCACTCGCGATTGCATGCAACTCGCCATGCACGTCCTCGCCGTCTCCCACGAAGTAAAACCAGTACATAGTAAGCGATAAGCAGCCGAATAAATTCGCGCTACTTTTTCTTCACCGCCTACTTGCCTACTGTCCTCCCGACCAATGACACCCCGACGACGCCGGAAAATCACCCACTAGTAGTACAAAGAAGAGCCACTATATTTCATGCCATACAAAATGCTCCGCAATTGATTCATAGAGACAATTGTTTGCTGATGGTCTTACTGCCCCGACCAAACGGCAAACGATCCGCCACGTAGGCTGCTGCCCCAGTCTACGCGGCATTTTTATTGCGCACCTAAAATAAATTAGCGAAGATCAACAGTTCTTCTTTCCTGACTCCTGCCCCATCTGAAATCGGCGTAATCTGTGGATCAATCATTTGTTGCCTCCATTCCCTCTGCTGCCTCTGTTCTCTTCTGTGCGTTTTCGAGTTTTCGTACTATCGTTTTTTCGTGATTATTTCTCTGCCTTATTGCCTTCTCCGTGTCTCTGTGCCTCTGTGGTTAAATAGCTGTCTCGCTCTTTGTTTTGCCGCCTACTTGACATATACTGTACATTTGATACAATACCGCTGCCAGCCAGTGCGCTGGTGCGGCCGATCTCTGCTCCTATACGAGCCCGGCCGCCGATCTTTGGCAATTCGAAAAAAGTATTTGAGCAAATTGGCTACCCGCCAATTTTTGTTCTTAGCTAAAGGCTAACGGCTAAACGCTAACAGCTTCTGCCCAACTTTCAGCCTCTTCGCGCACACCCAAACTCGTTTTCGCTCGGCAAATGACGAGGCGCGGCAAACAGCTCAAGAGGGCGCTATGAAAGTTCACTGAAAGTTGAATTGGCAAAAACACTGTGTTTTACAGT
>CAZIGP010000832.1:0-2299 GCA_964538425.1 uncultured Pirellulales bacterium
GTTAGCTTTTGCATTTGATGGGATAACACCATTTGCCAATCTCTAACTGCTAATTGCTCATCGCTATGCTGCCTCGTGCCTGACCCCGCGCTCGTGTTCTCCTGCGACGGTCCCGATGCATTCGGGCGGATCGCAGGCCTAGGCGCGCTGTCGGGAACGACTACTTGGATTAGGAGTTTTGAGGCCAGGAGCCAGCAGGACGAAGAATTCTTCGTCAACTGGCTGCCCTCCGACCGCTGTCTCTCGACTCCTGATCCTTCCGTGGGACAAACTCCGTGACAGGCCGAAGCGGCGGGGCGCTGCAAGATTCATGTCCATTTCTTGCAACAGGGGCCGGGCAACCTTCCCAGCTTGTCTGCCCGATGTCAGAGGCGAGCTCGCGATTGCTCGAGTGAGCGGGTTCCATGTCTGGCCGCTAACGATCGCGCGCCGATCTTCGTGGCATTACAGAATTTTTGCAAATTCAGCTACAGACTTGAAACCGACTCACGGGCCTCTCTAGCCGTCGATTTACGGATATGGTTGCTTATGCGTGGCGCGATGTAAGAAGACGATTGATTGAATTGCTCCTTTCATCGCTTTGCTTCATCGCCAGGCCGGGGATTACTATTCGTTGGGGAACTGCGTTAGCCTGCTGCAAACAACCATCGTTTACACGGATGGCACGGGCGAAATTCGCTCGCGCTGAAGTGCGAACGGATTTCTCGATAGTCAAAAATCCGCCCTTTAGCACCACCGCAAGCTTTCGCTTTCGATGGCACACCCTATGCCGGCGGCCTTTTGATCGGCCTCAAGCATCTCCGCGGTTTTATTGCCTGCGGCAATTGGCTGCTGTGTTCCTTAATATCCTCGCGCTCGGGGCTAGTTGCTTACGGGCCACGCGGCCCGCGAACCACAACAACCAGCCTTGTGTGAGCGTCTCAGTTTCGAGGCGCCCCGGCCACCTGCGCCAGACTCGGCAACGTGCTGAGAGTGATTTTATCAAATAGTGTTCAAATGTCAATATAATAGTGGAAATAATTTCAGATAATTGTAAGTTGTGACTATGTCGAGGTTTGTGCGGAGGACCGCGATTATTTCGTTGGCCGGGCATCGCGTTGCCCAGTTTATTTCGGCCCGTTGGGCCTTGATTGAATACGAACGGAAAAATGAATGGATGTGGCTTCTTTACCCAGGGCGGCGCTCGCGGCGTTGCCGCTTCGCTTGCCACTGGGCTAACTTAGGTTGCCCCCGTGGGGCACATTATTGAGTAACGTGTTCTGATCTTGGTTACTCCATCTTCAGTACGACTCGGAATCGTGCTTTGCCGCTCAGCATGCGGTCGTAGGCTTCGGCGGCTTTTTCTAGTGGGAAGATTTCGTTCATCGGTTGCACACCAGTGCGGGAGCTGAAGGCGAGGGTGTCTTCGGAGTCGATCGACGTGCCGGAGTACCAGCCTTTGACGGAGCGGCGGCCGTTGAGGAGTTGGATTGGCGAGACTTCCATGGAGTGAGCTGCGCCGATGACGAGCAGCGTACCGTTTACGGCCAGGCCACCTTGCGCGGCGCTCATGGCGTCGCCGGCGGTGACGGTGGCAAGAATTGCTTTTGCACCGCCGAGTTTTTGCAGTTCGGCGGCTGGATCTTGGGCTTGGCTATCGAGATAAGCATTTGCTCCAAGCTGTAATGCCAGCGGCTGTTTGTCTTTGCCGCGCGCGATAGCGATTGTGTGAAAACCCATCTTGGCGGCATATTGCACGCCAAGATGCCCTAGGCCGCCGAGACCGAGTACGGCAACCAGATCGCCTGGCCGCGCGCCGCTGTTTCGCAGTGCGTTGAAGGTGGTGATGCCGGCGCAAAGCAGAGGAGCTGAAGCGAGCGGGTCGAGTTCGTCGGGCATGCGTGCCACGGCGTTGGCGGGCGCGACCATGTATTCGGCGTAGCCGCCATCGAAACTGAGCCCCGTGATCTGACCGGTTTCGCAAGCGAAAAAATCTCCACGACGACAGTTTTCGCATTCGCTGCAATAGCCGCCATGCCAACCGACGCCAACTTTTTGACCAACCGATAAGTGCTTTACGCCGGGACCGACGGCATCGATTACGCCGGCGACTTCATGGCCTGGGACTCGCGGATAGTTGATTCCCGGAAAAAGTTCGTCCTTCACAATCGCATCGCTGTGACAAATGCCACAGGCATGAACTTTGATGCGGACTTGGCCAGCCGCCGGCTCGGGAATTGGCCGCTCGACGAGTTCAAAAGGGCCATGTGGTTTTGAAATTTGAATTGCTCTCATTGTGGCCATGATTTCCTCCGGGCAT
>CAZIGP010000833.1:0-2278 GCA_964538425.1 uncultured Pirellulales bacterium
GACTGAATTGTCACTTAGAGCGCAATCTTTAGAAGCGCCAGCCGGCATGTTTAAGGATTTGAATGACAAGATTGTAGGTTCATCTCTCATTATTCAGGACAAACAACTCTTTATCGATGATTACATCATCGATCGGCTTGATGGAGTTACAAAATCGTTAAACAAGCCGACAAAACATCAAAAAAATCCACTGATTGTTCCCGACAAGCCTTGGGAGGGAAGCATTGGTTACAGTTCGATCATTTATGACCAAGACGAAGGCTTTTACAAAATGTGGTATGCGGCATGGTCGGCCGACAAAAAGCAACAGCGATTATGCTACGCCACTTCGCCAGATGGAATTGTTTGGCGAAAACCCGTTACTCAACCTTGGGCTGCAAAAGAAAAGAATAATGTCGTTTTTGGAATGACGCCTGAATTCAATTGTGCCAGCGTATTCAAAGATCCTTTCGATCCAGATGAGATGCGCCGCTATAAGATGATGTATAGCGAGTATCGAGATGGCACGGCTGCAACGGCCTCCACAAATGTCGCTTACTCCCCCGATGGTATTGATTGGACACCGGAAACGAAAAATCCCGTAATTCCATTTAGCGACTCGCATAACTGCCCATTTTGGGATTCCCGATTGCGTCGCTATGTGGCTTATGTGCGATCTGGCCCACCGAACGATCGATTGATCAGCCGAATTGAGAGCGAGGACTTTGTCCATTGGTCGCCTAAAGTGACTGTGCTTCGTCCAACAGAGATGGACTACCCATTTAGGACATGCCCTTACCAAATGGAGGCCTTTCCGTATGAAGGAACTTATCTTGGATTGGTTAGCGCCTATCATGCAGAAACAATCAAGCCCATTCCGAAAAACGAAACCGCCTGGACCGACAAAGTCGACGTAAGGCTAACGTGGAGTCGCAATGGCGTAACGTGGCAATATGTATCCGAGCCTGCGCTGCGCGAAATTGTGCAAGCCGGCGAAATAAAACCTTCGCTGGAAAACTGGCAGCGATTTCAAGCTCATTTGAGCTTTATTCCGTTTGGCAATCATGAAAAAGATTGGGATTGGGGATCAATCTATCCGCTGCAGGGACCATTGGTCGTTGGTGATGAGATTCGCATTTATTACGTTGGGCATGCGAGTCGGCACTGGGCAACTTACCACGGCGATAAAGACAATCGTACCGGAATTGGCTTGGCAACCTTGAGATTAGACGGATTTGTATCGATCGATGCCACAGAGAAAGAAGGTTCGCTAATAACGAAGCCTTTAATATTTATTGGCGATGCCATCGAGGTGAATGCCAATGCAGCCGGTGGGATCGTGGCGGTTGAGGCACTCGATGTAGATGGCAAAGTAATCGACGGATTCTCTCGAACCGATTGCAAGCCGCTTACCGAAGATAAGGTGCATCATGTGCTCGAGTGGAAGGCCGGCAACGATGCACATTTGCTGCAAGGACGCCCCATTCGATTAAAGTTCTATTTAAAAAATGCCAAGCTGTTTTCATTCAAGCCGCGCATTATGCACGAGCATTATATCCCCTCTTACAAATGACCTGGCGAGGAGTGCGACTGTGCGATTGCAGATTTCATACTTTCTGAGTTATTTGGTCGGCTTGTTGCTTGCCTGGAATAGCTCCTCCGAAATGGTTGGGGCGATGCCGGAGGTGTTCGTTACCGACTATTTGCAGCGAGGCGATGCTTCCACTTTACCGCAACAGCACCAGATCAAAAATTTAATTTCAATGGCTGCTGCCCCCGGAGAGTATGAGCCTGCAACATTTTCAATACGCGCCGGAGATGAAGCATTAAGGGATGTCACGATCAAGTTGAGCGGAGATTTGAAATCTGCTTCTGGATCGACCATTCCAGCGGCTGCTATAGAGTTTCGATTAGTAGAACCTTTCGAAACATGCAAGCAGAAGCAATACGCTGCTCCAATTAGCGATTCAGAAATTCAGACCAATAAACACCATGAATGGTTATTGCCAACGCTGAACTCTCCGTTAGAAGTTTCTGCACATACGACTCGTCGGATTTGGCTAACGGTGCATATTCCTGAGGATGCCAAACCCGAAGTTTATCGTGGTCAAATCATCCTTGAACATAGCTTAAAAAGGGCAGACAGCGATGCCCAAAAAAAGAGTCGACTTCGATTGTTAAATCTCCAGGTGCAAGTGCTGCCAATCCGTCTTGCTAGCGCTGGCAAAACCGGAATGGCTTTCTTCATGTATCACAACACCGGCTATTACTCGCCGGAGTTGGTGACTTCGGATTATCA
>CAZIGP010000834.1:0-2271 GCA_964538425.1 uncultured Pirellulales bacterium
ATTCGTCGAATTTAGCAAGGTCTCGTGCCGTTGCTAAATCACGGGTGATTTTCTGGACAATGCCAATTAAGAATTGGCCGGGCTTAGAGCTTTGAAGTACGACCAATCGGTTTACCTGTAATTTGCGAAGCATCTCTATATTTTGAACACCGACCAAGACAGTCGCGGTGTCGACAGCCTGAACTGTGCCAAGAGATTCACTGTCATTAAATTCAAATATAGCCATTGCCTGCTCCTGATTTGGTTCCCAGTATGCAATTCAATAGTCCATCAAGCCCCCAAAGATTGGATGCTGTAATCTCAACACCATTAGGTGCACCCGGATAAAAAACACGACTACCTCTAGGCGACTCCTCGATTGCTATAAAGCGATCGTGAGAACAATTTGTCACAAATTGTTTTGCCTTTGGGGTCAGTGATTTTGCCAGAATTGCAATCGGTACTTGTTGGGCTCTGACTCTCTGCACCAACTTTGGTTCAATGTGTACATCATTGAATCCGTATCCGATGCAAACAAACCCACGGGCTGTAGACAACGCGTCATCCGCTTGGGTCATAATTGTTCGAAAAGGTTCGTGATGAGTCTGTTCGTATTTGTAGATTCCAGGCGTGACCATCAACGGCCTGTGTCCCTGTGGTGGCTGATTTACACCATAAATCCCCTTTGGCACATCACTTTGGTCGCAAAACCAATCAAGCGAGCCATGCACTTTCCAGATGTTGACGGTTCGAACACCACGAGTTGTGCGATTGGAGTTACTTGGGGCTATAAATCGCTTCAAATAACCTTCACTAAAACCCGTGTATGCTGCGGCACTCGCTTGATCAGCAGCATATTCTGCAATTCTGTCATAGTTCGTTGTAACAACCGATAAGGTCTGGTGAGTGCTTCGAAATAGGTGCTGGAATAACCTAGAGAGAGGCAGTATCAAAGTTGATTCGAGAAGTTGGTTGAACACTTTTAGATCATCTTCGAGAATTATGTCTCTTGTTCGACAGACAACTTGATCAAGCAGGCGTGATGACAGTTGGGATTTTTGAAGACTCAGTTCAAGATCACCATTTTGTGTTACAGCTGTTTTAAAGTTGTCCCAGGTGGTCGTATCCGCGCTGTCCTCAGGAACCACGCTCTTCAGCAGATGTTCGCACAGCGGCCCCATGCCACGTACACCGTGTGCGCAAGAAGCTCCGCTACCTAAAATAATCACCGGAAATGCTTCAACACATTTTTGTAGCAACGAGATTACCGCTTCATTATGATCCATACTCATTCGCCCGGTGCCCATCCGAGATCTGATAAGCACTTATGGAATTGCCGTAATTTCAACGATTCTGAGTCGTCGAGCCATTGGTCGTTGACAAACTGAGCAATAACGCTGGCGTAGGCACGAGAGTGCATTGCGCGGATTTGCTCGTTTTTCAATTGATATAGTCTGCGAATTCGGTGGGCTTCAGCGATCTCGTCCGCTTCAATTTTTAAGTCGGACACAGCCGTTTTCAGAGCATCCCAGTATTTACGAGCGCCCACTTTCGAATCGAGTTCTGTTGGAGTAGTTTGTTGAATCGTCGGTTCCGAAGGAAGAAAACGAGACTTCCGTTGACCAGATCGCTGTAAACGGAAGTGGCCAGCTTCGGCGAATGGATCATTGTCGAGGCTCGCCAAAAATTTGTACGACCCCAGATCTGCAAGTTCTCGGAAAGTTGCAATGTTTCGTTGCCGAAGAACTTCAAGATAAAGCGCCAGCAACTTGCCTGATGCTTGGACGTCGGCGGCTGCGATATGGGCCGCTTCATGTTGAATTCCATGCTCACAACAAGCTTCTTCCAATCGACAGCGGCAGCCGAGGCCCAATAGCGGCCGAAAGTACATTAAGCAAAGATGTGGCGGAACGTGGCGCAGGTTAGTTGCTTGCAGTTCAGCCGCAAGAAATTTGATATCGAAATAGACGTTGTATGCGGTTACAACGCAGCCCGCGAGCGCTTCGATTAGGTCACCAGCAATGTCTTGGAAAAGAGGCGCATCGCACACGTCGGCATCAGTGATGCCGTGGATTTCCGTGGCCGCCACTGAGCGACGCGGATTGATGAGAGTGTCGAATACAAGTTTTGGCTGGTCACCCGGATCGAGTCTGACTACTGCGACTTCAATTACTCGATCGTATTGTGGAGTGAGACCCGTCGTCTCAAAATCAATGACTGCGAATGGCGTTTCGTGAATTCGCCGCAATCCGATGCCGCAAGTTGCCCCCATGGCTTACCCCCTTTGCGAAT
>CAZIGP010000835.1:0-2270 GCA_964538425.1 uncultured Pirellulales bacterium
TGCCGCCGATGAGCTTGCTCGACACACTTTGCCGTCGCGATTGATCGTCGACTGCAGCCATGCGAATTCGAACAAAGATTTTCGCCGTCAATGCGTTGTGTGGAACAGTGTCATCGAACAGCGTCTGGAAGGTAATCCGTCGATCGCGGGCATGATGCTTGAAAGCAACCTTGTAGAAGGAAGCCAAAAGCCCAACGGAGATCGTGCAAAACTACAGCATGGCGTCTCCATTACCGACCCTTGCATTGGCTGGGAGGAAACGGAATCGCTGATTTTAGCGGCGCATGAAAAGCTGCCCGAGGCAGCGGTGGTAGGCTAAAGGTAATTAGCCTTTGCAGACGCGTTTGGACGGTCGCTAGTTACTGAGCACTCGCCGGTTGCGTTTTTGTGGTTCGAATTTTGCGATCATTTCAATCGCTTGGTGCATTACTTCCCGGTCGATTTCATGCACATCGACCGGTTGGCCAAAATCTTTGAGCATGGTTACCGTCAGCCGACCACCTAAATGTTGACGGAACTCCTCCAAGCCATCGAACAAATGCGCCGTATCGCGCAATTGAGGGCAATCGAATGAGAATCCCAAATCAAGCAAGCATTGAATCACTTGTTCGGCTTTCTCGGTAGGTAACCCAAGAGCAAGTGAAGAATAAATAGTGTCGATCGCTACGCCGATGGCGACGGCTTCTCCGTGCCGTACTTCGAAGTTGCTTAATACTTCCAACTTGTGAGCCAACCAGTGGCCGAAATCGAGCGGACGTGCTTCGAGCATCTCAAACGGATCACCGCCGCGCGTGATGTGCTGCAAATGCCACTCGGCTGAGCGGCGAATTACGGACAGGCAAATTTCCTTATTTCGCTGTCGAATTTGAAGCGACGATTGGCAAATGTCCGCAAAAAAATCGGCATCCTTGAGCAGCGAAACTTTCACCGCCTCGACAAATCCACAGCGAAAATCGCGATCGGGAAGTGTGCTCAGAAGGGCGGCATCGTTGATCACCGCCCAGGGTACGGCGAAAGAACCAATCCAATTTTTCTTTTGGAATAGATTGACCGCGTTTTTTACGCCGACGCCCGAATCGGCTTGTCCTAGTGTCGTCGTAGGAAGACGAATCAATCGTAAACCGCGATGAGCAATCGCTACGGCAAAACCGACGGCATCGAGCACGGCGCCACCGCCGATCACAATCACATAGCTGCGGCGATCCAAATCATGAGCGTTGAATACCTTTAGCATCCGCTCGAGAATGTGGATATCGTTTTTGATCTCCTCGCCACCTGGCACCAATTGAATGTTCCCGGCTACTTTAATTCGATCGTGATGTCGGCGGCACAATGCGTGGATTCGCTGCTGCAAATCGGGTTGGCTTTCTGCCACGTGAACATCCAGCCAAAATTGTACTTTCGCTGGCTGATTGTCGGCCGTTTCTAGTAAGTCGACCAGCACTTGAGAATCGGCCGCAAAAACATCGTCCGTCATTCGCAGCCGGTGGACAAACGGAACCGAAAACGGCACGTCCAATGAATGCTTCGATGCATCAAAATTAGTCGATGGCTGAGGCATGAAGCTAAATTAGGTAGGAGAAAAAGGTGGGAAGTCCGATTCTTCTGATTTTAACCGCCTGACCGGCCAAAGCCAAATACCGGCTTACTGAAAGAATTGCAAGACTATGACCTGACGGCTACACTGCGCACCAATCATTTGAACACTAAAACGCCGCAAATAAACCCTGCCTAACTAATGCCAATTTCCAATAAAACACTTTCGGCACTGGCAAAATTTGATACGCCAACGATCAGTAATGTCATCGAACTTTTCGACGTTGTGCCTCGCAATCGCGGTTACATGGATGCCCGCATCAAAGCAGCATTTCCCGAGCTTCCGCCGATGGTGGGCTTTGCCTGTACTGCTGCATTTCGTAGTGACGCACCCCCTCCTGGCGGTGATGCTTATGGGAGTTTGGAACGACAGTTAGAACGCTTTCCGGAATTGCCCGGCCCGGCAGTTGTGGTATTTCAAGATCTAGATAGTCCGGCGATTGCCGCCACGTTTGGCGAAGTGATGTGCTCGACTTACCAAGCATTTGGCTCGGTGGGTTTGATTACTTCGGGCGCTGGTAGAGATCTGGATCAAGTTCGTGCGATTAAATATCCGGTTTTTACTGGCGGGACCATTTGCTCTCATGCTTATTGCCACATTTTACACATTGGCTTGCCGGCACATGTGGGTGGAATGACGGTGAATCAGGGCGATTTGCTTCATGGAGATGTGA
>CAZIGP010000836.1:0-2246 GCA_964538425.1 uncultured Pirellulales bacterium
GCCAATATCGCAGTTGTAAGGCCTCGCGCATCCGTTCGGGCAACCCGTCATGCGAACAGTAAAAGTTTCTTTAGCCAAGCCGAGCTTCGCAAGTTCCACTTCCAGCCCGTCAATAACACCAGGCAGTGCACGTTCGGCTTCGGTAATTGACAAACCAAAGTTGGGATATGCAACGCAAGACATTGACCATCGGCGCACATACGAAATTTCTTCTGATAGTTTCACGCCATGTTTGCGAAGTACTGCTTCGAGTGGTTCGCGAGCTTCAGCCGGCAAGTCGGTAAACAAAATGCTTTGATGCCCCGTTAACCGAATACCGGGTTGGAACGTGTGGCAGACCTCGCGCATCGCTGCTTTCAATTGCACGTGTTCATTATCGAGCAGCCGACCGTTTTCGATATTCAAGCCGTAAAACCAACGACCATCTCCCTGTTCGTGCCAACCAAGATGATCATCAAAGCCCCAGACATCTTCAGGATTCGGTTCTGCAAGCGGCTTACCATAATACTCTTCGACTTTGGCTTTGAACCAATCGAGTCCACGGTTTGCAAGCAAGTATTTCAAACGCGCCACTTTACGATCGGCGCGGTTACCAAAATCGCGTTGTACTTTCACAATTGCGGTGGCCACATCGATCGCTTCGTGCGGTTCAATAAATGCCAATCGCTTGGCGACGGCCGGAAATGTTTTGGCTGCGCTGGGTGTAACCCCCATGCCGCCACCTACCAGCACGTTGTAGCCGATGATTTTCCAATCACGGCAGATTGCCATGAACGCCAGATCGTTGGCATACATATCAACGCAGTTATCCCCCGGCAGGCCGACCGCCATTTTGAATTTACGCGGCAAGTAGGTAGGGCCATAAATCGGTTCGTTTTCGGCAGACCCGTTGTGATGGCCATTGGCAGCGTGGCCGTTCGAGCCGCCAAGATATTGTTCTTCGCCGCTGTTCAAGTCGCGTAGCCAAAGTTCGTGATAAGCGCCGGTATGTGGAGCGAAGTGCATCGCCAATCGGTCGGCCAAATCTTGCATCTCTGTATGAACCGAATCGTTATGATGCGGCGCGGGGCAGCACATCACATTGCGATTCACATCCCCGCAAGCTGCCAGCGTTGAAAGCTTGATTTCATTGATACGGCGAATGGTCTCTTGCAAGTCCCCCTTGGGTACGCCGTGAATTTGCAATCCTTGCCGGCTCGTGATGCGCAGTGTTCCGCCCGCCAACTGTTCACAGATATCGAGTTCGGCCAGCAATTGATCGCTAGTCAGTTTGCCGCCGGGAATGCGCGAGCGAACCATGAAGATATAAGTGCGTGCACTTTTGCCACCCTCCCGCTTGGTGCGTTGCTCTCGATCGTCTTGTTGATACGTACCATGAAATTTCAGCAATTGCGCATTGTCTTTGCTGAAATTGTCTTTGCCATCGACTAATTCTTCCGCGATCGTGCCGCGCAAAAACCGGCTGTTCGATTTAGCGGTTTCGACAGGAGAAAGTTTTTCTACAGCGTTTTCAGTGTCGGCCATTACGTTAATACAAAGATGGAATATAAACCGCCCGGGCCACCATTTTACCCATAAGCGTAAGTTTAACACGGGGAGGAATGTTTATAATGATTAGCATAATTGTTACCATTTTCGCATTCCAGTCAAGAAATAATACCTTTCGCCCGCCTAACCGCCGAGGGCAATTTCCGGTAGCATTCGCCAAAATGGAGACACCTGGAACTGCAAAAACTGCGAATTGGCACCATCCGGCCGTCATTTTGGCGACGAGCTTTTGGCTAGGTCGCATTCCTGTGGCCCCTGGGACTTTTGGGGCGATATTGGGTTTGCCACTAGCTTGGGGCGTGTCCTTCATTCCTGGCAATTGGCTTCAAGCGGTGGTCATTGCGGTTTTGTTCGCTGTATCGGTTCCTGTTTGCACTATTGCGGCTCGACAACTTGGCGGCAAAAAAGACCCCGGTGCCATCGTCCTTGATGAAATCGTCAGCCTGCCAGTCACATTTTTTTTGGTGCAGCGCGAAGTATTAGAACGGCCACTCGTGTTGCTGATCGGCTTTGCATTACATCGATTGTTCGATATCACGAAGCCGCCTCCTGCAAGACAACTGGAAGGCTTGCCCGACGGCCTGGGCATCATGGCCGACGACATCGCGGCCGGCATATACTCATGCATCGCACTGCATTTACTACTGCTAACCGAATGGTTTTGAAAACATGACGGCACAAATTCTAGATGGAAAAGC
>CAZIGP010000837.1:0-2245 GCA_964538425.1 uncultured Pirellulales bacterium
GTCAATTCGATTTCAACCGTGATCTATTAGATTTGCAATTCAATGAGTCGTTTTCGTCTGCTTGCTCTTGATATTGATGGCACTCTGGTTAACAGTCGCGATGAGCTGACGTCTGCCACTAAATCTGCACTCCATCGCGCTTGTGATGCGGGCATTCGGGTTGTTTTAGCTACTGGGCGGCGGTATTCACGGACTTTGCATTTGGTCGAGCCGCTGAAGCTTGATGTGCCACTGATTACGGCCAGTGGGGCACTGATTAAAGATCCGATCGATCATCGAACTTTGTTTAGTGCACAGTTTGGGCCAGGCGTTTTGCAAGGTACGCTCGATTTGATCGCCGCCGGCGGCTACGACGCAGTGCTTTATGGCGATACGTTTGCTGAGGGTTTTGATTTTTACTGCCCGCGATTAAGTTCTCCGCAGTTTGAATTGGCTGAATATTTTGAGCGAAACGCCGCCGCAATTCGCGAATGGCCCACACTGATGACCGCTCCGCCGCCGGGCATTTTTGCGGGGTTCGCCAGTGCACAACGACCGCCAATGTTAGAATTGGCCGGCGAAATGATGCGACATTATCCGAACGACTTGCAAGTGCATGTTATCCGCAGCCCACGATATACCGGCTGGATGTGTGAGTTTGCCCCGGGCGGAGTCAGTAAATGGTCCGCAGTGCAACACTTGGCTCGTGATTGGGGCATTGCCGATGAAGAAATCTGTGCCGTTGGCGATGATGTCAATGATATCCCGATGGTACGCGGGGCGGGCTTAGGCGTGGCCATGGGAAACGCCGTTGAGGAACTCAAGGCTGCCGCCGATCGAGTAGCACCGTGCCATGACAGTGACGGCCTGGTGGAAGTCGTAAGCTGGCTGCTCGACCCTTCGCGACTTTCAATCAATGAGTTTAAGAGCAATGATTAAGTTATTGCTCTTGCTCAATCCGAATTGCATGAACCGGCCCGGTTACCATGCGATCTTTCTCATCGAGCGATCCGACGCCAAGTTCCATCGCCATGCCTGACCGCACTTCGTGCATCTTGACCAACATCAGACCGCCCGCCTCTGGCGTGGGGCCTTGAGTTGCACCTAGCAGGAACACCGTGCGCGGCTCTGTAAACATCACGCCATCCCAAGAAGCGGTCATGCGTGTTTCACCGGTTTTTGGGTCTAACATCTCGCCACGAAATACGCGATCGGTGGTAGCAATCTCGAACCGACTACCCGGTTGGAGTTTTTGGAAACGGAAACGATCGACATCATCGCCAGCAATAGCTGTACTTGCAGCCAAAGCGCAAAGCCCTAGAGCACCCCGAATTAACATAGTTGCAATCTCCGAATGGAAGCTGCGAATGCAAGGAATCAAGAGGAGTACTCCAACAGTAGGTTAAGATTTGTGGATGGGCGAAAAAATTTATTTTTTGCTGATTAAACCGAGCAAGGAATGCTACAAAGCCTTATTTTACAAGGCAATAGGTCAATAATAAGTTTGTTCTAAATGTAAGGGATACGGGCTTTGCGACGGCTTAAAAACGCTTATTTAGCCACTAAAAAGGGCCGGGTATTTCGTGCAGCTTTCCCAAGTTCGCCAGTCCATATGCCTTTCGTAGCATGTAACGACGTCATGCGTAGTTTAAACCTAGTACACCTTACGTCCGACCAATTGTTAATTGGAGTCGTAGGTTACGGCAAATCGTACCGATAGAAACTGTAGGTTCGAAGTCGGGAATGCACTGCGCGCAAAGATGGATTGACCCACATAATCAACGCGGTTAAGAAATGCCGCCGCGTCGAAAAGCCACTACAGGCATTTTATTTGCATTGTAAACCTGCCACTTCATGTTGTACGCGCTGGGTGAGTTTCGCTAGGCCGCCGCATCGCTGCACGAGCTATCGAAGGAGTGATTTCGTGATTGTTCGACCGCTGTCTGTTATCGTGTGTACGATCGCGAGTTGCATTTTTCATTTGGCTGCTATAGCCGCGCCTCCTTCTTCCGACGTGCTATTGCCCGCAACGACCAAAGGTTACCTCTCGGTACCTGACATGGCGCAGTTGCTGGCTTATTTCAATAAGTCGCAGTTTGGTCAGTTGCTGAATGATCCAGCGATGCAGCCATTTGTGGAAGACTTCAAGCAACAATTACGTCATAAAGGCCTTAAGCAACTCGACCAACTTGGCTTGACTTGGGAAGAGCTTGAAAATATTCCCGGCGGTGAAACATCGCTGGCATTGATTCAACCTACGCCAGAT
>CAZIGP010000838.1:0-2220 GCA_964538425.1 uncultured Pirellulales bacterium
GGCTGGGTCCATTCGCAACCCGACCATTCGCCGCAACGCTTCACGGTGCCGCTCGAGCAGTTGGTTCCGCGACAAAACATCGCCAGCCACAGCCAGATCGAGCAATTGCTGGGTTTCCGAGGAGTTAGGCCACATTGAAAGGGGTGTTGTCTGGACTTCTTTTGATCTGATTGGCTGCATAGAGAGGCACATTTACTAGAGTACCAGACACCAGCCAGCCAAGCACTATTAACCGGCATTCTTAACAAAAAACGTCAGAATAAAATCCGTAAATTTGGTCCTCCATGGTAATTCCAAGTAGATTTGCCGCAGCGCATAATAGAGATCTCCATCGTCATTGCCTTGTGACGATCCGACTGCCCACCCTACACTGATCCCGCCCATTCCATTCTTGTTGAGGTCTAGCATGTCCGTTCAGCACACCACGATTAGTTCTCGCCGCGAGTTTTTACAGAACACAGGCCGCGTTGCTGCCGCGACGGCTTTGATGGGCATGGCCGTGCCACATGTTCATGCGGCTGAAGATAACACGATTCGAGTTGCACTGATCGGTACTGGAGGACGAGGTACCAGTGCAGTGGAACAAGCGCTTTCGGTCGACAACGGCCCGATCAAGCTCGCGGCTATGGCCGATGTTTTTCCTGAGCGATTATCGAGCAGTTTCAACGACTTAAAACAGAAGAAAGGAATTGCCGACAAATTGGATGTGCCAGAAGACCGTCGATTTGTTGGCCTTGGAGGTTATAAGCAAGCCATGGATTGTCTCCGCCCAGGCGACGTGGCTATTTTTGCAAGCCCGCCGGCATTTCGCTGGGTGTTTTACAAATACGCAATTGAGAAGGGCCTGAACGTATTCATGGAAAAACCGGTAACGGTTGATGGCCCCACCTCGCGAAAAATGTTTGCGCTTAATGAAGAAGCAAAAAAGAAGAATTTAAAAGTTGCCGTTGGTCTCATGTGTCGCCACTGCAACGCAAGGCGAGAACTATTCGACCGGATCAAAAACGGAGAGATCGGCGATATCACCATGTTGCGTGCCTATCGAGTTACCGGGCCGACGGGCAGCGCATTTACTGGTCCTGCACCCAAGGACATGAGCGAATTAATGTGGCAGATCAAACAGTTCCATGGCTTCCTCTGGGCCAGCGGCGGCGCTTTCAGCGATTTTCTGATTCACAATATTGATGAGTGCTGCTGGATGAAAGACGCTTGGCCGGTTGAGGCCAAAGGTTACGGCGGTCGGCATTATCGTGGAGACAGCGTCGATCAAAATTTCGACATTTATTCTGTCGAATACACCTATGCGGACGGAAGTAAGTTATTCTTGGAAGGTCGCGGCATGACCGGTTGCGACGATGAATTCGCCAGCTACGCTCATGGCACGAAGAACTCGGCGGTCATTTCTACTTCCGGCCATACTCCGGCAAAATCCCGCATCTATAAAGGGCAACGGATCAATCAAAAATCCGACCTTGTCTGGCAATATGATAAGCCCGAGCCAAGCCCTTACCAGTTGGAATGGAATGATTTCATCGCAGCTATTCGCGACAACAAAACTTATAACGAAGTTGATCGCGGCGTGACCGCTAGCTTAGTCACTTCCATGGGACGCATGGCGTGCCACACGGGTCGTACGATTACTTACGACGATATGTTGGCTTGCGAACATGAGTTTGCTCCAAACGTTGATCAACTTACGCCAGAATCGCCGGCGCCGTTGCGAGCCAATGAACATGGTAAATATCCTGTGCCAATGCCTGGATTGGTAACGAAACAAGAATACGAAACGAAAGCCTGACATTTTGGTATTCACCAAACGATCAGAATTAGTTTCTCGCGTATGTGTTTCTGCTTGGCTGCAAGGTAAAGCTAATTCGCTCGGCTCTGTAGAAATCCCCACATGCTAGCTAAACAACCAAAGGGGAGTGGGCTCGAAGTGAAAGTGTGGCAACGACGAGCAAATCTCCTCGTGCGGTATTGTTGGCGGCCTTGGAAACGGCGCGCCGCTGCTTGCCACCCTATCGTCACCGACACAGTCCTAGGAAATTCACTCAGCATCAACTGTTTGCCTGTTTGGTGCTTAAAAACTTTCTGCGCACCGACTATCGCGGTCTCGTCGCGCACTTGCGTGACTGCCCTTCGTTGAGTGAAACGTTAGCGTTAAAGCAGATCCCCCACTTTACGACCTTGCACAAAGCGGCGCGTCGATGGCTTTGTGCT
>CAZIGP010000839.1:0-1840 GCA_964538425.1 uncultured Pirellulales bacterium
GTCTCGGAGACGATATAGCGACATCACATTTTGGTTACTCCGGTCCTCTGACCGAAGCGGTACTACTTGGAACAATTGCAATTCGTATGCCCGGAGAGACGCTAAAGTGGAATTCCGTTGAATTGAAGTTCGAGGATTCTTTGTTTGCGAATCAACTTCTGCACAAGTCATATCGCCGCGGTTGGGAGCCCTCATGGATATAGTTGAACTTGCCAAACTTGCAACTCTGTAACGTACAGTAAGAGATTGCTATACATGACGCGATTAAGTAGGGCATTGATCATTTTAATTGTTACTCATTTCACCACTGGTTTGTCGACGGTATTTTTAGGCCAAATTGTCTTAGTTAATGCTGTTCGGCGAGTTGAAGTCAAAGGGGATGTGCAGACCTCGAGCGGTTTCAGGCGAACGTGCAGCGTTAAGTTGCACAGCGGTTCCCATTCCAAAGTCAGGCCTATGGAACTCCGATACAACGTTACAGGATCGACAACGTGCGGCCCATTGATTTCACATTGGTCGATCTCAGTTCTGAGCCAATTGACTTCCGTCCGCAATGGATTCTTCGGTTGGGAAATGAACTCGCTAGGCCGCTTATTTCACGTGAGCACCGATCGCGTTTCGGATGGCCAACGTTCGGCATTGCATTTGGATAATTAGTGCTCAGCTCAGCACAGTCATCGCATCACGGTCAATAATTTTCTATCGCTCAGGATGTAGGACAGATAATGCATGAGACCGTTTGTGTGCGGACAGGAGTCGTGATCAATTGTCAAATTGTGACATGCCATTGGTGTTCAGAAATTTCTGTCCATTCTATCATCAAGCTGTCTGCGATCGGCCGCTTGATGGCAGGCGAAAGGAATTAAATATTATGACCGAGGGGTTGGGCATCAGTGGCTATGTGGTTTTAGCAATCTACATGTTAGCGACAGTGCTGTTGGGGCTGTCGTTTGCTCGACAGCAGAAGAGTCTATCCAGCTATTTCCTGGCGGAGCGAGCTGCACCTTGGTGGGCGGTTGGCATTTCCATCGTTGCTTGCGACACGTCGGCGATTTCCTACATGGGGGCGCCTGCTTGGACTTACACTCAAGACCTTCGCTATCCGATGGGGGCGCTGCTGTTTCCACTGATCGCTTGGTTGGTCGCCTATCTGTTTGTTCCTTTCTTGGCCCGCTTACAGGTCTATACGATCTACGAATATCTGGAACAACGCTTTAGCCTTAGCAGTCGGCTATTCGCCTCGGCCGTTTTTTCTGTGCAACGCGCATCACATATTGCGATCGCCATTTATGCGATTGCCCTCGCACTACAGCAGATTATCGGCTGGCCTCTTTGGCTGTGTGTCACCACGATTGGTGGAGTTACTACTCTCTATACGGTCTTCGGCGGCATGAAGGCTGTGCTCTGGACAGACGTCATGCAGTTCTTTGTCTTGGTAGGTGGGATTTTCGCAATGACCGGAGTTGTGCTTTGGCATTTTGACGGCGACATTGGAAAAATTTGGCACATTGCTAAGGATGCTGGTCACACCAAACTGTTTACCTTCGACAGTAATTTTCTCGATCCCCGTTTTTGGATGGAAATGACAATTTGGGGCATTTTTTGGGGTATGTTGATCAGTCAGGTTGGCGCTTATGGCAGCGATCAAGTGCTGGTGCAAAGATATATCGCCGCGGGCTCAGCCAAATTGATGGCAAAATCGCTGATGTTTTCTTCGTTAATTAACATTCCAGTGATGGTATTTTTGTATTTTTTGGGTTTGGGATTTTTCGCTTATTATCATGTGCCGGAGAACTCTGCATTGCTGTCTTCTCAGTATGAGCTCGTTGCGCGAACCGAG
>CAZIGP010000839.1:1850-2211 GCA_964538425.1 uncultured Pirellulales bacterium
ATCCTTAATGCGCTCCCTTCGGTATTGGCTGGCTTGGTGTTTGCTGGGTTATTCGCGGCGACGATGTCAGTATTTTCTTCAGGTCTCAATTCTCTAAGCACGGTCACCTGCGTCGATTTCATTCAACAATTGCGGCGAAGGAGGTCCAATTTGACCGAAGTGACGCTTAAAGACGCGCGTTGGGTGACTTTTATCTGGGGCTTTTTTGTCACGCTGGCAGCAATCTTCGTCTATTTTGCAGATGTCGGTTCCATCGTCTCCGCTGCCATCGCCGTTATCGGCTTCTTTAGTGGACCGCTGCTGGGAATGTTCTTGCTGGGCATGTTCTCGATGCGTGCAAATTCGGTCGGCGCAATTCTCG
>CAZIGP010000840.1:0-2208 GCA_964538425.1 uncultured Pirellulales bacterium
CCTTTTTTCATAATTACGAACACGAGCTTTTGCTTTTATTAGCAGGAATGTAAAAATACTAATTATAAATGAAATAATCGAACATGGCTCAGGAATAATAAAAGGCGCCCCAGTATTAAATTTGAACAGATCGCCAGCACCGCCAGCCAACACCAGATCAAAATGATATAAGGAGCTGCCATCGCTAACGAGCGGCACAACTTCCACCAAGCCGGTGTCCCGATTGAGTCGTTGCAGGCTGGAAATACCGCTCGCTCCAAAGTTGAAGTTCAGACGAATATTCTGCCGGACATCGGCACCGAGAGTCGGATCGACCAGACCGTTGACGATCATAAAATAGATTTCGTCCTGATAGTTCGGCCCGTCGAAAGATTCCAAGAGCGGTTGGAAATAGCCAATCAACACGTCACCACGGCGACCATTATTTTGTGTGCCGATATTGGTGGCTGCTATGCTCGTAATATAGGGATCGGCTCCCGCGTTCCAACTGCTAATTCCGCTGGGCAGCGGGTTGGTTGCAGTGGTGTTAAATATTGGGGACGAACGGTATTGTCCCCGAATAAAGCGAACATCGGTGCTTTGCAGGCGAACCAATGTCTGCCCCAGATTGCGACTCTGACGATTGATTTCCGCCATTTCATAGAATCTGGCGGTTGGACTGGAATCGCCGGCCACATTAAACAAGACACTGGTAACACCATTTGGATTCCCTGGTTCGTAGGGATCATCATAAACAAAGGCACTGATGAACTTGTAACCGAAGGCCCATGAGGAGAATTGGTTCAGCCGCATCTCTGAATCGGAAACATGATGACCGTTGACCACGAAAGTTTGCGTGTACAGAGCATAAGGAATTGGCTGGCTGCCTGTCCCGTCGTGTCCGCCTAGACCGAGGTTGCGATACTTCTGCATGTCCTGATAATAGTTTGTCGGGCTTCGATTCGCCCCGCTGACATTACCGTTGAACGGATAGGTGTCAAACATCACCATATCCGGCTTAGCAACCGCCAAATAGTTTTGCATGACGCTCGTACTCAGTTGGCTACCCCACTGATTCGAATAGCTAATTACATTTGGATAACGTTGTCGCGCAAATGCCAACCAAGTTTTAGTGTCTTGTAAAACTGTCGGATTACTTAAATCCTGCTCATCGCTGAACTGAAAACTTACCATGTTCGAGAGGTATGGAAGTTCATAAGTAGGATCAAGCGAATCGGCATAAACGCCGAGAGCTCCTCCCGCCAAACGCCCCCATGGAATACCTGGTGCCGACCCCAAGAATCCTGTTAGCGTACCTGTCCCTTGTGGGAGGAATGCAAAGTTAACGGTTGTAAAGTTTGATTCAGCCCACCGGTCTAAGTTAAGGCCAACGATGCGCGCTGTATCGTAGAGAGACGGAAAAACCCATGCTTGGAGTTGCAATCCTTTTTCCAGCAAAATCGTATGACCGCGGCTTAGCTCACTAGCCAATACGCCATTACTTAAAAAACAGCACACTACAATCGCCGAAAGAAGCCGGCTCAGCATTTGAACTTGATTGCAGAGTAATCTCATAAATGAATTTGTCATGGCTTCGGCTTTTTATATAACCTCATATCAGCAATCGATTTTTAGCATGATCTTTCGCTATCTATATGGCGAGACATTTAAAGTATTAATCGCGTGGTTAATTTTTATTCACAAATTGATTTCAATCATGCGTCGGTAAAAAGCAATCGGGACTTTGAATTCTTTCGCAGTACCATGAAGACAATCATTATGCAGCTGCCTGAAATTGTTTTAGGAGATTCAGGGACTGCAATACGGTAGCTATAAATATCGCTTACTCCGAACTGAAAGCGAGTGAGAGTCAGAACAATTTCGTGCGTAGTTCGATCTTCGTAAGTTGAAAAATTCGACAGCTGTATTCCGCCATTATCGCTGGCGAGCCTGCCGTCGATTTGAGTTACCGTATCTTTGATCAGCATGAAGCTGCCTGGATCCACTTCAGCAATTACTAACGGGTACCGAGGGTTGTTGCCGCTGGTATTGCTTGCAGAGATGTTGCCAATCCAGTAATACCTGCCCGTGGAGTGCTTGATCAATTGAGAACAACTCGACGGTGAAAATAGCGTCGATCCGTCAGAATACTTCCACGGGGCTATGTCACTCCATGTCAGTCCGCCGTCCTGTGTTAACGAATACCCCTTCTGGCCAAGTAAATTCGAA
>CAZIGP010000841.1:0-1350 GCA_964538425.1 uncultured Pirellulales bacterium
TTCGAGGGATTGGCCGCGCGAGAATGTTGCGGCCGGATCAAGCCGAAAGACGCCGCCGAGTTGCGACAATTGGCTGACGAAATTTATCGTTTGGCCGTAGCCGGCCGGCAACGTGAAAAAGTGGCCGCCGATCGCGAATTTCATAGCCGGATTGTACAAATTTCAGGAAATCGCTTGCTCATTGGCATGGCACAGCAATATCGCGTACTTGGAAAAATCGTCAGCGTAAATACCGATCCTCAAGGAACACTTGAGAGTCATCATAAAATTATCAACGCCATCGAAAGTAGCGACCCCACGGAAGCCGAAAATGCGGCACGTCAACACGTTCGTCGAGTACCCCGTCTCATTGAAGAAAAGCTCGCCAGCGGCAGCCCCGAATTGCTTTGGTTTGGCTAAATCATCGTGCGGGCTTGTATTTCGCTGCGTTAGCAATCAGCAACTTGACATGAAAACAGGATTACTCAAACGCATTGGCCTGATCGGCCTTGGAACTATGGGCGTCCCGATGGCTTCCCGGCTATTACAGGCAGGATATACCGTCGGTGTATTCAATCGCACGCGAGAAAAATGCTTCGTTGTCGAGCAACAAGGCGCCGCCGTCATGCCAACGGTGACGAGGCTTGCGGCAGAAAGTGATGCAATCATTTTGACGCTGGCCGATGATGGGGCTGTCCAGCAAGTGGTCGTTGGCGAACAAGGGGTTTTGGCAGGCGCGCAGCCAGGAACGATTGTCATTAATTGCAGTACTGTGCATCCTGACACGAATCGACGGCTTGCTGAATTGCTTGCCTCGAAAAACATCAAAATGTTGGATGCCCCTGTCACAGGCAGTCGTCCGCAAGCAGAAACGGGAAAGTTGTATTTCTTGTTGGGCGGAGATGCCGCCACCTATCAGACCTGCATTCCCTTGTTCGAGACGCTGGGGCGGGGGCATGTTCATCTAGGCCCCGTGGGCGCCGGAGCCTGCGCGAAGCTCGGCAACAACCTGATGGGGTTCA
Source organism: uncultured Pirellulales bacterium (assembly GCA_964538425.1). Lineage (GTDB taxonomy): Bacteria > Planctomycetota > Planctomycetia > Pirellulales > JADZDJ01 > JADZDJ01. The sequence goes on from CAZIGP010000841.1 coordinate 1,002, forward strand.
TCAACCTAGCCGGTCTGGTTGAAGCTTTGCAAATGGTAGAACGGTTTGGGTTGGCTCCGGAGAAATTTTTGGAGGTGATTGCCAATAGCGGCGGTCGCAGTGCATTTTCAGAAATCAAAGGCCCAAAGATTTTGCGCGAAGATTGGTCCGAAGATTTTGCGCTGAAGCTCGCTGCAAAAGACTTACGGCTGGCAGGCGACTTGGTCCAGCAGCTCCACCTGGTGGTTCCTGTTTTGGAAAGAACTAGTGAGGTTTATGTGCAAGCGGTCGGGCAATTTGGTGAAAACGACGTTTGTGGATTAATCCGTTGGTATCGATCGCTTAGAAGGACAGAATATCACGACGGATA
>CAZIGP010000841.1:1360-2200 GCA_964538425.1 uncultured Pirellulales bacterium
AAAACAAGCCTTGGCAGGCAAAAGGCTGCTAGCGTATGCGTCGATGTATCGCGATCTTCAAGGAGCCTTGCCCATGCATTGGTTAGATTGGCTGATTTGCATCGCCTATCTTATCACGCTACTCGGAATAGGCATTTACTATTCACGGCAGCAAGCGACGTTGTCTGAGTTTGTCAAAGGCGATCGACACGTAGGGTGGCTCGCAGTCGGCGTTTCGCTCATGGCGGCTCTTAATAGCGGAATCGACTATATTCAAACTCCAGCGGTTGTTTATGTATTTGGTATGGCCTATGTGGCGCAGGTATTAGCTTCCATTCCGCTGTATTTCTGGGTTACTCGGGTAACGTATCCCTTCTATCAGAAACTAGACGTATATTCAGCCTATGAATATCTCGAGCGCCGCTTTGGGCTAGGAGTTCGACTGATCGCCGCAACCACGTTTATTCTTTGGCGGATTGGTTGGATGGGAATTGCTCTGTACGTCCCGTGTCTTGCAGCCAAAGGTGCCACTGGCAATGAGCTGGATATCACCTCGATGGTCGTCGTCTTGGGCATTGTGGTGACTTGTTACACGATGCTGGGTGGAATGAAGGCCGTTATTTGGACCGATGTTGCTCAATTTTGCGTGATGTTTTGCGGTCTTTTTGCCACGATCGCGTTTACCATCAGTCGCGTGCCTGGTGGAGTGACTCAGGTCATCGATTCTGCTCGCGAATCAGGCCGGCTTTCTTTCTCGGCCAGCATGCCGTCGTGGTCTGAAAGCGACTTCTCCGGAAAAATTTATCAGTATCTGACCACCGAGGTGACATTTGTCGGCATTATTATATTTGTGTTGATTGG
>CAZIGP010000842.1:0-2196 GCA_964538425.1 uncultured Pirellulales bacterium
CGAGTTGCCGTCGTCCGGCAACAAGGCAATCAGAATCACTTCGCCGTAATGCGGGTTGCGGCGGAGGTTCTGGCAAATTTGCAAAGCTTCGACGCGGCCGATCGAGAAATCGACCACGATGCAATCGGGATGGAAGCTTTCGGCTTGAATGCCGGCTTCAAAACCACTGGCGGCCGTCGACAGTTTGAACGATTTGTCGATCGGCAAATTTCGCTTCAGGTTCTCGATGAGCACTTGATCTTGGCCAACGACGAGAACTTTCGCCATGGCTTCGTCTTCAAGCTCGCCTAACGGCATTCCGTGCTCTTTGAGAAACTTAATCAAATATTCGCGGGGAATACGTCGGTCTTGGGAACCGGGGATCCGGTAACCACGAAGACGTCCGGAGTCGAACCACTTGCTGACCGTGCGCGGGGCCACTTTACAAATCTTGGCCACCTGACCGGTTGTAAAAACCTTCATCGCAGGCTCTCCCTTTTACTCTCGCTTGGTTTGGAACAGCTGCCAGCCGCTAGCGGTGTTGCCGCGTCGGCAGCGCTGGCGCCCCGTGCTTGCAGATCGGCTCAGCCGACTCTCGATCAATCGTGGGGGCGATTAATCGAACTACAAACTCTGGGTCGGGGCTTATGTTTTCGCTTCTACGTTGGCTGTGGCTCAGCTCCCTCTGATCCGTGCCTCCATGGTAGAGACATCGGCATCCGGGCAATCAGAACTGGGTGAAAATCCGTAAGATGGCAAACACTTCGTTCGATCATCTTGATCCGGACGGTCCAATCCCTACGCTCGGCAGAAGGTGCGCAAAGGGAAAACTCGCAGATAACCTCCCCGACCCCGTAAGGTCCGGCAAACGCAATTGGTGAGGCTACTTGTGGCAGGTTCCCCCCTGCAACTTGCTTTGCCTTGCTTCGAACTGTCGTTCGATACTTGGCAGAACAAGCCTTCCGATTGTTAGTTTCGAGTAAACCTAGAGGTTGACTTTAGAAACTTTCGCCAGTTGTAGCGTTCAGAGGGATCAATTCGGCGATGTCGGCAGAAACAGAGGGTCGGATTTGGCAAGTTGTAGGGGATAGAGGAGACAGGGGCCAGAAGTCGCAGAGCAACAGCCAAAAATGACAGCGACAAATAGAATTTACATTTTTGGTAGCAATGGCGTCTCAAATGGAGGCGCGAGCTGCTCTGGAGCTGATCGCCGACTCTTGGCTAGAACGGCGCCCGTGGCAGATTGCGAGGAAATGGTGGCTCCTCATGAGGCGGCAATGATGGACCTAACTCTTCATCCCATTGCTCACGTTCTTCAGTGGTAGCGTAATAGCGGAGCCATAATTCGGCGTCACCGCTAGCATCTGAACAATCCCAATGCAAATAACTGGTGGAATTGTCGATTTTCTTTTCTGGAGAAGGAAGGATATCGCGCCAAATCAGCGTATATAGTTCGCGATCGGCAAGATGATCGGTGAAGTCAAGTACGATCCTTTTTTCAAACAGCTTATGGATTGTGCTCCATAAAGTTTCGTGCAGGCTGTCATCACTCAACCGATCGGGTGAGGGAAGCCGCAATTCGGGACTAAACCATTGGAAAATAGGCAGAATTGGGGCTCGTTCCCAAGCGATCATTGAAGCCAAAAACTCATTCTCGACGGGTGTCGGAACTTCTTGGTGATTAAGTTGCAAGACGGCTTCGTCCAAATACGGTTCGATTTCATTGCGCAATTCAGCATTACGCAATAAGTGATCGACTTCCTCGGGATGAGGATGATGAACCGACGACATGGCGATAATCCTTCAAAGCATGCCCGCCCGGGTCTGCGGGAAATACTCAACAAAGCTGTGAATCAATCTCCAGTTGTTTACGGTCTCATTTTGTCACAATGAGGCATAAACAGCCGAAATACATGGCTGCACTCCGGTCATAAAGTTCGAGTGTACTCACGATTTTGTTCATCGCAACTACAATCAAGCTTTGTGCTTTATGAATTTCAGTGGTAATCCATTGCACGCTCGTTAAAATCGCAAGACTCAAAGCGGGCAACTTTTTGTAGGCGTTAAAGTCAACCTAATCGGAACTAATGGAAGCGTTTGATGTCATTATCGTAGGCGGGGGCATCGTAGGCTTGGCAACGGCCTACAACCTTACACGCCGATTCTCAAACCGCCGCGTTTTGCTGCTCGAAAAGGAGCACGAGCTAGCTGCACACC
>CAZIGP010000843.1:0-2172 GCA_964538425.1 uncultured Pirellulales bacterium
CGCCGCAGAGGAAACATGATGCATCGCAAACATTGTTGGATTGTATCGCAGTTCAGCTGCGCAATTCTGCTGGGCGTAGCGACAGGATGCGGTGAAGGTCAACTGGCCACGGCTCCGGCTCGCGGCGAAATCAGGATTGATGGAAAACCGCTGGCCAACGCCTACGTTGTGTTCACTCCCGAAAAAGGTCCGTGTGCCACGGCTCATTCGGACGACGACGGAGGGTTTGTACTGAGCACCTATCGCGATGGTGACGGAGCAGTCGTCGGCAAGCACTACGTAACGGTATCCGCCCGCGAATCTACCAACGAGCCAGCACGAGGTGCTCCCGGCCTGACCCAACCTGGCCGTTCTTTGATTCCGGTTCGATACAACAACTCGGCCACGAGTGGTCTGACCTATAACGTCACCGCAGGGAATGAGAATCGTTTCACCATTGTGCTGACATCCGCAGTTGACAAATAGAATCGCTAAAAGATCAGAAGTTTGTTGCAGTTGAGGTAACGATCAATGTCGAAAGTTAATACTCCACATATAAATAGTCGAATCGGATTTACACTCGTAGAATTGTTAGTGGTGATTGCCATTATCGGAATCTTGATCGCATTGCTCTTGCCAGCGGTCCAGGCCGCGCGCGAAGCAGCACGTCGCCGACAATGCAGTAACAATTTGCGCAATCTGGGTTTAGCTTTTCATGAACATCATGATGCACGCAAATTGTTTCCCAGCGGTGGTTGGGGGAGCAATTGGACAGGCGATCCCGACATGGGTTTTGGCCGCAGTCAGCCAGGTAGCTGGATGTTTTCCATCCTACCGTTCATCGAGGAAAGTGGCATTCATTCATTTGGCAAATCGGGATCCCGAACCTGGCCGGTCCCCGCCACCAAAAGGCAATTGCTTGGTCAAATGATGAGTATGCCTGTTACTATTTTTAACTGCCCTTCACGTCGCCAAGCACGTGCCTATCCAGCCAAAGATGTCTTTACCGACGCTAAGAACTGGACTCATGCTGGTCCTCCTCCAGCTCCCTTCGCGCGTAATGATTATGTCGGTTGCGTGGGAAGCGTCGATTCATCTTGGGCAACGATGGATGCTACCTATAACAACCACGAGACCTACAGCAGTTGGCCTGCGAAGAGCCATTTTAACGGAATGGTTTTCATGCGCAGCGAAGTGAAGGTGAGTCAAGTGACCGATGGTACATCGAAGACCTATATGGTCGGTGAGAAGTACATGGATCCGCGATATTACGAGGGAGCGATTGGGTTGCAGGATGATCCTGGAAACGACGAAGGTTGCTACAGCGGCGCTAATGCAGACACAGTGCGTTCGTCGGGCAATGGTCCATTTCCCGATCAAAGAGGAGTGCCTCACTTTCATGAATGGGGCAGCATTCATCCTGGTGTTTTTCACATGATGTTCGCGGACGGACACGTGGAAGCGATCTCTTTCAACATCAATTTACAGGCACACCTTGGTATGGGCACTCGCTCTGGCGGTGAGGTAACGAATAACGGAGCAACACAATAATGGCCCGTCCCGTACACCCTGCATATCGAGAGAGAATTCGCCCAATGAGAATGAGCCCGCTACGAAATTCCGTCCAACTTTGCTTGGTGGGATTGTTCATCGCTTTGCTTAGTTCACAGCGACTGACTCTCGCGGAATCCGACACCGTCGAATTAGGCTCGCGACGAGAATTATTTGTCGATCGCCACTTGATCGATCGGCTCGATGGGCAAGCGCGGCTGGTGCTGCACGAGCCGCGAGACCAAGGCCAGGTGTTGGCGTTCGATCTTCCTTGGGAAGGGCCTTTTAGCGGCTATTGCACGGTGATCAAAGACGGCGATCGGTTTCGACTCTTCTACCGTGGCGTGGCAGTTTCGGGCCAAGACGGCCGCGACGAGGAGGTAACTTGCATCGCCGAATCGAGCGATGGCATCCAGTGGACGAAGCCGCAATTTGGGCGGTTTAAAATCGCGGGATCGAACACGAACAACGTGGTGTTGGCTCATGCAACTCCCGCCAGTCATAACTTCTGTCCATTTCTAGATGCTAATCCGCGTGCCAAGTCCAAGGAGCGTTACAAAGCGGTGGGTGGCGTCAACACAAGTGGGCTGTTGGCGTTTGTCTCGGCCGACGGAATTCATTGGCGGACGCTGTCCGCAAAGC
>CAZIGP010000844.1:0-1350 GCA_964538425.1 uncultured Pirellulales bacterium
AGCGTGTCACTCGGCCATGTCCAAACGGTATTAAAGTTGGCATCTTTAAAAGTTTGCCAACTGTAGTTCACGCCGTAAGAGCTTCCGTTTTTTGGAACACCCCAAAGGGCGATCGGAAAAAAAGACTTCCCCGGATCATATTCAGATAACGAGGCCCCTGTCTTATCAATCTGCGGCACTCCAGCTTGATAAATAGTCTGCACAGCATCGCGTGAGGGAGCTTGACCATAAGACGCGTTAGGCAAAACAGCCAGCAAAAAGATCATCGCTTGTATGTTTTGATTCCAGCAACGCATGTCTTTAGTAACTCGCAAAAATGAACTATTTCGAGCGATTGCGTAGCAACTCTGTCAGGTAATAACCGCATCATACTTGATTTTGATGACAATGTCAACTATATTGGTACCAATAAAAATACTTTGTCCTTTAAATAGGACTTTGGGAATTCACCAAATGTAAAAAGATGATATTTAGCCACCCAAACTTTGCCGGGCGCATCGGAATCGCCCGGCGGGACATTACTCCTCCGGCTGGTATTTATTCCAGGATGTGGGGAAGTGCCAAGCACGAAATAGCGACTGGTGTTCACCGCCCTCTTTTTGCAACGTTGATAACAATCTGGCCGTCAGGGAGTGCTCAGCCATTTGTATTGGCTAGTCTCGATTTGGGTTGGTGGAGGAACTTGGAAGATGAATGGTTTTTTCGTGAGCCGATTCTTGAAGCACTTTCTCTTGACGAATCGCAATTGCTGATTCATTTGGCGCATACTCATGCAGGTCCCTCGATCTCGTTACAGGCTTCACAAAAACCCGGTGGAGAAAAAATCAAACCGTATCTTCTCTGGGTTCGCCAAGCACTCATTGATGCTGCCCGCGAGTCCTATGCGTCGCTGAAATTAGCGACGTTGACTTGGAATACTGGCCGATGCAATTTGGCGTGCCATCGGGATCAACCAAATCCAACTGGAGAAGGAGTAATTGTTGGGTACGATCCCCATACAGCGGCTGATGATACTCTGTTGGTCGGGAGAATATCGGATGAATCGGGAAATATACTTGGCACGCTTGTTAACTATGCTTGCCATCCGACAACGCTGGGATCGACTAACAGGCTAATTTCTCCCGATTATGTTGGCGCAATGCGAGAGGTTGTTGAGCAAAGCACAAATGCAGCACAGTGTATTTTTCTTAACGGCGCGGCGGGCGAGCTAGCTCCTCGGCAGCAATACACCGCCAGTACAGAAATTGCTGACCAGAATGGCCGAACGCTTGGCTATGCTGCATTAGCTGCTCTCGAAAATATGCTGCCTCCGAAACACAATTTGCAATTTGATCCGATAGAAGGTTCAAC
>CAZIGP010000844.1:1360-2148 GCA_964538425.1 uncultured Pirellulales bacterium
GGCTGTTGGGCGCTGGCAGGCGAAAACGAGGACGCTTCATGGGGCAATAAGCTGCTCAAGTTGGAACCACACCTGAGACAGAAGATTGCGTTAGACGACTCTCATCAAATGCGTGCTATTGGTGGCGATCAGGCCACGATCGAACGCTTGGAGCGGCTTGCTTTGATGAGAAAGAGTTTTCATAACGCCGAGCATTCAACGCTACCCATTTGGATTTGGAAATTCGGACGCATCTTGATGATTGGTACGCCGTGTGAGATGCATAGCCCATTTCAGATTGCACTGCGAAACCATTTCAAAGGTTACGCCGTAGTTATTGCAAACCTAACGAATGGCTGGTACGGCTACTTGCCGCCGCAATCCGATTTCAAAAAAAACACCTACGAATGCAGCCAATCGTATTTTGAAATTGGTACGCACGAGATGCTGATAGCTGCCTGTATCGAAGCAGGTGAAAAGCTGATTGGCAAATCTCAAGTTCCTTCTCCAATGGCAGCTCCACATTTTGATGTCGAGCCGGTGAGAACTGCCATGGAAACAGACTGGCGCGAAAATGGTGAATCATTCCTGCCGCACAACACCGAAAATACCGCTCCGAATTCAAGGACTTCGGATGTCACTGTTACTAACACGTAGGCGTGGTTGCCGGGGAACATCGATCCACGCCATGTCACGTGCGATACATCTAAAGTTTGTCAATGGAGTGATTGGGACTTAGTGACGGAAAGGAGATTTGTGTTGAAAGTCCACCGCCAGAAAGATGCATCAACCAAAATAGTTAGAATCGA
>CAZIGP010000845.1:0-2140 GCA_964538425.1 uncultured Pirellulales bacterium
AACGGGTGCCGGAAGGCTTTTTGTTAATGGCCCCAAATCGCCTCGGCCCGCTATTGCGCTCGCCGATTCTCAGTGCTCGCGGTAAGCTGCGGGTTGCGTATGAGAAGTTTATTGCTTCGCGAAACGACGGTGAGGATGAAAGCGTTGCATCGTTTGCACGCCGTCGCCTTGGCCGCGAAGCCTTTGAGCGACTTGTTCAACCGCTCGTGGGCGGCATCTACACGGCCGACCCGGAGAAACTTAGTCTTGCTGCCACGCTGCCACGGTTTCGGGAAATGGAGCGTCGATTCGGAAGTTTGATTCGTGCCGCCCAGGCAGCCAGAACAAACTACAGCAACGAGCCACCACCGGCCTTGGAAGATAGTGGCGCTCGCTACAGCATGTTTATGACCCCGCGCGAAGGGATGTCGAGCTTTGCCAGCGCGATTGCGAGCCGTTTGCCTCAGGGTAGTGTGCGATTGAATGCAAAAGTTGAACGCATCGAACGAACCAATAGCATATGGCATGTTGGAAGTGAAAATTTTGATGCCATCGTCGTCGCCACGCCCGCGCCAGCCGCTGAGAAACTGCTCGGTAATATCGATTCTTCACTCGCTAGCGAACTCGCTTCGATCGAGCACGCCGGCTCAGCCATTGTCGTACTGGCTTACGACCAATCACAAATTGCCCATCCGCTTGATAGCTTCGGCTTCGTTGTCCCTGCCGTTGAAAATCGTCACATCCTCTCTGCCAGTTTTTCGAGCGTGAAATTTCCCGGCCGCTCACCGGACGGCAAAGTGCTGATCCGTGTTTTTCTGGGAGGCGCTTTGCAACCGGAAATGATTGGACTTTCTGATGAAGAACTAAAACGCGTAGCCACCGAAGAACTTGCTGCTTTGCTTAATATTCGTGGCGGGCCGTGCCTGACAAAAATTTTCCGTTGGCACTCGGCGATGCCACAATATCACTTGGGGCATTTAGATCGTTTGCAGCGTATCAAAAATCGCCTTGTAGAACTTCCTGGCCTTTCACTGGCTGGCAATGCCTATCATGGCGTTGGCATACCGCAGTGCATACAAAGTGGTGAGCAAGCGGCCGAGAATATTTGTAAAAAAGATTAAATTGCAGAAAAACAAAAAAAGTAGAGTAGGAAAGTTGCTGGAAGTCAGTTCGAAACTTGCAGCAAAGACTTATGCACCAACTTGTGCCAAGACATACGGTCCCTTCGGGATCACCGCAATCTTTGCATCTGGCCCGTATTCATCCAGGCTCTCTGCGACGGCAAGTTCCACGGTCGGCGCGCTCTCAACGAAAAGATTGTTGAGCACTTCGCGCGATAGGCCGTCGCTGACAATTTTTACTTTCGCTTTCCGACGCACTTTGGCTAGCTCTTCGAGCTGCCACTGATCCATCACGAAATAATCTTTGCCAAGAATGCGCTCAATGAACACATCGAGCGACGGGTTGTCTTTGAACAGGCTTTGGAACTCAGGACTGCCGATACCTTCAGTAAGGCTAGCGCACAGGATAATGGTGCCCCCTTGCTTAACAATCGGCAGCGCGCCAGTCAGTCCTTTTACGGCTTGATAAAACGTCGTGTCGAGTGGATATCCGGCGCCACTGGTCACGACGACATCGACCGGTTCGGCCACCGTGTCGCGCACCACGCTGCGGACGAATTTTACCCCTTCAAGAAATGCCGCTTCCATGTCGCCCGCGACAAATTTTAGTGGCCGCCGTTGGCTGTCGATCACCACGTTCACGATGAAATCGCACCCGACGTGCCGACCGATCCAGGTGTTTTCTTCATGCACTGGGTTGCCATCGAGAATGCCGCAATCGGCGTTTGGATTTTCTAGGAAATCCGGCCCGTGCCAAACTTTTACCGTTTCGAGCGCGGCGATTCCCGGACAAATCAATTTGCGTCCGCCGGAGTAACCTGCCATTAGGTGTGGCTCGATCAAGCCTGTGGCGATTTTTAAATCAGCGTTTACATAGTGAGAATCGATCCAAACCGGCACGCCGCGCGGGCTTTCGCCGCAATAAGTATGCTCGGCAAGCACCTGGCCGTGATGATTTTCGATGCGATAGTTTTTATAAATCCGCCGGCCAACCATTTCGATCAGTTCATCATCAAGATTGGGCCGATGCAGACCCGTCG
>CAZIGP010000846.1:0-2130 GCA_964538425.1 uncultured Pirellulales bacterium
CATCGGGAGCGTCGAACACATCGAGCAACGAGTCGCGGGTATTGCGGATGGCCTTGGTGTAAATACTCCGCCGAGGTTTGGTTGCCAGCACGCTGGGGCCAAACATTTGTAAATCAAGCTCCCCTGAGACGACCAGCGCCAGGTCGCGCACTTGTTCGGCCTCTAAGCGACGGCAGTTTTGTCGCCATAACCAATAATTCTGCGGGTCTTTGGCCAGCGCTTCCTTCGACGCCGGATGCAAGGCTGATTGTTGGTACGTCGCAGACATCATGATCAGCCGGTGCATTTGTTTGATGCTCCAGCCGCGCTCGATAAACTCGGCCGCCAGCCAGTCGAGCAATTCGGGATGCGTCGGCGGTTCGCCAAGCTGTCCGAAATCGCTAGCACTGGCTGCCAATCCACGGCCGAAATGATGCTGCCAGATGCGGTTGACCATGACGCGGGCCGTCAACGGATTTTCTGGGCTGGCAATCCAATTCGCCAGCGCCGTACGGCGACCAGTTGAATTGGCTGGCAGAGGCTCAAGGGTAGGCGCTAAGACGCCGAGCACTTCTGGAAAAGCAGGATCAAGGGGCTGCGGGTTTTTAATTCCAGGAATTGTCGTTGGCGGCGCCGTCGAACCAACGTCACTCACTCCGCTCGCAACCGGCAGCGGCGCCGGCTTGCGGTCTTGGAATTCGGCCAACTTCTTCTGCAACTGGTCAAGCTGCTTTTTAATTTCCTCGGAGGGCTGATTACGGACAAACGGCATTACTTGGCGAACGGCAAGCTGATAAATCTGCTCTTCTAGCGCACTCCGGTCAGCAGCACTTGTATTCAGCAATTTTTGAATGTCTTGAGGAAACCGTCGCACGAGATCACCAGGCCTGAGCGGTCCCAGCGATTGTTCGATCTCACTGATTTGACGCCGGATATCGGCTGTGGCTTGTTCCCATTCGGTCAGTTTTTGTTCGTAGTTTTTGCGTTCTTCGGGTGTCGCCAAAGGAAGATCTTCATGCCACACCATGGGTGCGAAGAAAGCTTGCAGCCGGTAATAATCTGTTTGCAGAATGGGATCGAACTTGTGATCGTGACAGCGAGCGCAGCCCATTCCCATCGCCAGAAAGACGTCGGCGGTTACATCCGTTACTTCGTTGAGGATATCACTCCGCTGTCGATGCACGTCAACCTGGTTGTACTCATAAATGCCATGCCGCAAAAAGCCGGTGGCAATCAGAGCATCGGGGTTTTTAGGGTCAACTTCATCACCGGCAAGCTGCTCGACGACAAACTGCCGATACGATTTATCGTCGTTCAACGAGCGAATCACATAGTCGCGATAGCGCCACGCATTTTCGCGGAAGGCATCTTGTTTGAAGCCGTCGGACTCAGCGTACCGGGCGAGATCAAGCCAATGCCGCGCCCAGTGTTCACCATAGCGCGGGCTTTCTAGCAATCGATTAAGTAGTTTTTCATAAGCCTGAGGCGACGAATCGGCGATAAACGCCTCGATCTCAGCCGAAGTGGGCGGCAAACCGGTCAGATCGAAACTTGCACGGCGGATCAGCGTAGCTCGATCGGCCTGTGGCGCAGGAGCTAATCCTTCCCCGCGCAAATGCGAATGAATGAAAACATCGATCGGATTTGCCCCCGACTCCTGACTAACTCCTGACTCCTCATTCCCGACTCCTGATTCCTGGATCGCAGATTTCTTCACCGGTTGATAAGCCCAATGCGCACGATCGGCGGCCGAAATTTTTTCCTTGGGTTGTTTAACGTCAGTCGTGCGAGAGGGCTGGCTACCAGGCCACGGCGCGCCCATCTCAACCCAGCGAACCAGCGCGTCGATTTGCTGCTGGGGGAGTTTGCCATCCGGAGGCATTTTCCACGACTCGTAACGGATGGCGTCGATCAAATTGCTCTCTTGCGGTTTTCCAGGCACCATGGCTGGCCCTGATTCACCCCCTGCAATCAAGCCTTCGAGCGAATCGAGGCGCATTTTACCTTTTTGTTCCTTCGGCCCGTGACACTTGAAGCACCGCTCAGCGAGCACCGGTCGCACGTGGCTTTCAAAAAACTTGGCCTGCTCGACAGTCGGCGGCACGGGCACGATCGCTGCAGTGTCTTTCTCGTCTGCTTTTAATACAACTG
>CAZIGP010000847.1:0-2124 GCA_964538425.1 uncultured Pirellulales bacterium
ACATCAAAGCTAATAGTGAAGTCCGCACGAAATTCGATCGAAGGTTCTCCGGACGAATTTACTGAGCGGGTACGAGAGGTCGTTCGCGGAGATCCGATCGTTGAAAAATCAGAGAATACTCGTTCCGCACCCCCGAATGATTTACGATCTCCCTCGCTATTTGGTCCGGGCAGCCCACAACCTAATCAGCGAGGTTTAACGCAATCCGATTCAGGAGGCCCAGCTCCGGACGGTGAGCTTGCCGTAGAAAAACAGCAAGGGCACCAAGGGGGTGACGCCAAGGCTCCTAAACCAAGTAGCGAATTGACCGAGGGGGCACGGCCTGGGCAAAACCCGCGCTCGCGCTATGACAGCCTGCTTCAACATGGAAAAACGCTCAGCCGCACAACTGTTCGAGAGCGTCCTGGTACGGTGGATGAAGCGGGCAATATTGACCCGCGCAAAGCAAAAGATCCCATTGGCTCGATTGGTTATGGAGCTACTCCCCAACGTTCTGGAACCCCTCGAGCCTATGGACCGCTGGGGCAGTTAACGCGAGGTGGTACGTCAGGAAGTCAACAAAGTGTTGATAGTGGCAGCGGTTCAGTCGGCGGCAGCGTTCTACCTCGTTGGCAATCTTCACAGCTTCCTAAAATGCAGCGCATGCCGCGAAATAATGCCGCGCCTTCTCGTAGTTCCAACCCAGCAGATCGAACGTACGATCCTACTCGCAAATAATTAAATTTTGGGAAGCAACGCCAACACGGAACTGCTCGGTCGCGCAATTACATGAGCCGCAATCAACTTGCCTAAGCCGCCGACCTTTTCTTTGCCCGCTTCAACGGCAGCATTCACCGCGGAAACTTCTCCCCGCACAAGCACGGTGATGTAGCCACCGCCAAGCTTTTCTTTGCCAAGCACTTCAACATGAGCAGCTTTGCAAGCCGTGTCGATAGCTTCAAGCACGGCGGTAAAGCCTTGGGTTTCAATCATTCCCAAGGCATAAGGTTGCGATTCAGACATAAGATCGGTCTCCTCAGAGTCAGTTTGAGCAGTTTGATAATTGGGAAAAAATACGACAGGCGCATCGAGTAGTGGAGAATTTTCACGACCACTTTCGATTACGCGACTAGCTCCTGGATCAGGGCGATCCAAAATCGCGGATACACACACTGCATGCATCCGTTCACAAACGGATTTCGCCGCTGCGACAGATGCCCTTAAGTGAGCCGCAGGGGCCGACCATTTCAACACCACGCCTGTAATATCGTTGAGTTCCATTTGCAGGATGCGAATGGATGCAGCTTTTTCGGCGGCATCGAGCGCGCAAAGTGCCGGCGTAAGTGCATTAATTTCGATGATGGCAATGCCGTTAGACATAAGCTTAATTGAGCAAACACCTGTAATTCGGTGCGTCTTTTTACAATACGCCCTGTTCTCTTAGTTCGTGAATGACTCGCTCGGTGATTTGGGTGACTCGATCTCGCTCGATGTTGCCGCTGCGCGATGCACAACCTTCACGTGGTTCATCGATGACGCCGAAGTCTGCCATAATGCAATGCAGCACCCGTTGAAGCCCAGTACGATCAATCTGCTGCGATTCGCTTTGCGGCTGTCGCCCTCGGCCAAGATCAAACCCCCGCAGTTCAACGGCAGCTCGAAAGCCTTCGGGGAAATCGGCAGAGAACAGCATCGCATCAAATAGTTCAATGAGACGCAACTGTAATTGGCGGGCTTCCTCCAGCCGCTTGGATTTCACTAATTCGAAAAGTTTCCGAGTCACCTCAGGAATTACGCCGCTGGTGGCGTTTGTCCCGCCTTGGCAACCCATGACTAACATGGGCACAAGTGCTGCTTCCCAACCGGTTAAAAATACAAAGTCTGGTCGAATCGGTTGAACGGCGGCCATCATTCGCAGCATGAACGCCATGTCGCCCGATGAATCTTTAATGCCGATGACACGCGGAAATTCGGCAAGCCGACGAATGGTGGGCACATCAATTGGGCTCGCAAACATCGGAATGTTGTACAACGTTACATCGATCGGCGTATTTTGGGCGATCTCACGGAAGTAGGCGTAAACCGATTCAGCACTAAGCTTGTAATAGAATGGCGAAACAATTGCGACGGCCGTGGCTCCATATT
>CAZIGP010000848.1:0-2117 GCA_964538425.1 uncultured Pirellulales bacterium
TTTTTGGGTTACAATAGGCCGTTTGGATTACCCGTTTGCTGTAGTGAGGAGCCACATGGCCAAGAGTAAAAAGAAGTGCGAAACCGTCTTTCTCGTCTGTGAAGAGACGGGCGATTACAACTACACCCTGCGCCGCAAGCCGGGTAGCGAAAAGCTGAAGCTAAAGAAATACAGTCCACGATTGCGGAAACGCACTTTGCATGTGGAGAAAAAGAAGTAGTTGATGGACTCCGATATTTGCTGGCAAAGAACGTAAGTCGATTTAAAATTTCTTTGTTTGCAGTTCGGGTTGATAAAATCAGATACTTTTCCTTAACAAGTCAGGATGACGATGCCCAAGCTCTGTCGGATTCGGCCGCATGATTCAGGGCAAATTGCTCGGCTTGAGCGTGAAGCCGGGGTGTCGGCTGTGGTCGCACAACTGTTAACGGCTCGTGGCATCTGCGATGTGACTGCCGTCAAATTGTTTCTTGAGCCGAAACTGAACGGTCTGCGGGATCCGCAAGAACTGCCAGGCTTGGTGGGTGCAGTCGAACGCATTCACGCGGCCATTGCAGCAGGCAAGCAAATTGTTATCTACGGCGATTACGACGCCGATGGAATGACTGCCACTGCAATTCTTACACGATGCTTGCGATTGCTCGGGGCACAGGTCAGTTATTATGTGCCAAATCGCATCGATGAAGGTTACGGCCTGAATGATGATGCATTGCGAACTTTGGCCGAACGTGGCGCTCAGATGGTCATCACGGTCGATTGCGGCGTTTGCAGCATTGGTGAAGCACAAACCGCTAGTGCCATTGGGCTGGAACTTATCATTACCGATCATCACGAAATGAAGGATGAATTGCCAGCCGCAGCGGCGATTGTTCATCCGCGATTACCAGGACATTCGTATCCGTTTGCAGGCTTAAGCGGCGCCGGTGTGGCATTCAAACTCGCTTGGGCGCTGTGCCAATATACCTGCCAATCGAAGCGGGTGACCGATGCGATGCGCGAATTTTTGCTGCAAGCCGTGGGATTAGCAGCGCTAGGGACTGTGGCAGACGTGGTGCCGCTCGTTGACGAAAACCGCATCATCGTGCATCACGGTTTATTCAGATTGAGACAACGGCCACCTCTTGGCGTTTCGGCGTTGATGAAGCTAACCAAGCTCGATCAAAAAGCTACGATGGAATGCGAAGACATCGGTTTTACATTAGCTCCACGTCTCAACGCAGCAGGTAGGTTAGGGCAAGCGCTGCTCGGTATTGAACTACTCACTACCGAAGTCGCCGATCGAGCCACTGCCCTGGCCGAATATCTACACGAACTTAATAGCAGCCGCGACAGCTTGGAACGCAGCATTTATTTGGCAGCGAATAAGCAAGTTCAAGAACGCTTCGACGCCGATGGCGACGCCGCGCTGGTATTGGCAGCTCCGGCTTGGCATCCTGGCGTGATTGGCATCGTCGCCGGGCGGCTGGCGGAAAAATATCACCGGCCTGTGGTGCTGATCGCTCAAGACGAAATCGGTGTAAGGCCAGGCATCGGTTCTGTGCGTAGCATCCCGGGGTTCAACGTCCATGAAGCACTGGCTGCCTGCACGCATCTGCTTGTCAGCCACGGTGGCCACGCTGCGGCTGGCGGATTGAAGATCGAAGATAAAAATATTGACACTTTCCGCGATGAATTCTGTGAGTTCGCCGCACAGCAAATTCGCGAAGAACAACGCACCGCAGAACTTTGGATCGACGGAGAAACCCTGCTGGCTTCTCTAACTCTACCGGCCATCGAACAAATCGAGCGTCTGGCTCCTTTCGGGCAAGGCAATCATCGACCACTTTTATGCGCTTCAGGTGTAAGGCTAGTCGAACCGCCCAAACGCATCGGCAGCAGCGGACGGCATCTCTCCATGCGGCTTGAACAACACGGAGCCAAACTGCGCGGAGTCGCTTTCGGCAATGGCGATTGGGCCGACGAATTGGCTGGTATCTCAGGACCGCTAAATTTTGCCTTCCGGCCGGTTATTAATAACTTCAACGGCCGCCGCTCGGTAGAATTGCACGTGTGCGATTGGTGTCTGGCGGAAGTGCCGGCAGTTGCGCAAACGGCTTGAGCTGCACAAGCCTGTAATG
>CAZIGP010000849.1:0-671 GCA_964538425.1 uncultured Pirellulales bacterium
GGGGCGAACCGCGGAAATACCACACAAACGACGGCCCTTCCAGCCGCCAGTTGTCCCAAACCTTGTCGCCCCCCAGGTCTTGGTCCTGATAAAACGCCAAAGCACACTTATCAAGTCCACCTTGCTTGCCAAGACAGGCCATTACTTCTTCACGATCGGCGTCACGATACGGAGCCAGCATCACCCCCAGCGTCTTTTGAAGCTGTTCGCGCTGGTCGGAACTCAATTCAGTGACAGGAACGCCCGGAAAACTTCCTTTCGATCCCCGGAACCCCACAGCCTGTTCCCGTGGCAACTTCGGCTGCAACGCCTCTTTCCGCTGCTTGCCATCGAGCATTTCGTAAATCTTGTTGGCCTCCACCGCCTGTGGCCAAAACACGTTACCAGGGTGGCCAGGCTTTTCGTCGAATTCTTGCGAAGCATCATGGCCGTGGAAGATCGGCCCGCCAAAAGCCATATGATCGATACTATTCCCATCGACGCGCACGGTCATGTGCCGGCCGGTCATCACCATTTCAAATTTGCCTTCGCCCGGCTTGCCGAACAAGGCAATGCTTTGATCGTTGCCGTAGCCTCCTGCGTCGTCTTGCAGTTGTTTGTCAATTTTCGGCACCCAATCAGGATGAAACAGCCCTTCGTAAATCGCACGAATGATTTCTTGTTGATCTTTG
>CAZIGP010000849.1:681-2091 GCA_964538425.1 uncultured Pirellulales bacterium
ATAGAAATCGGTGTTGATGCTCGGCTTGGTAATTTGCCAGTTATTAGCTACTCGAGTTCGCAATAGCCCGCGGTTGTCGGAGTAATCCCAGCCAAAAGCAACGGTTTTCTTTTGGGTATCACTCAGCGAACCATAAAGCTGTTTAACCAGCGTCTCCGGCGTAGTTTTTGCCGTCGTCGCTTCCGCAGCACGGACAATCACATTCGGCAATCCAATGGTCCCCGCGGCAACCGCCGTTGCACCGGCCGCTTTGATAAAATCTCGCCGGCTAAGAAAATCGAAATTCGATTGGCAATCGGGACAATTGCGATGGTGCTCGTTCATCACTCCATACTCCTTCAAAAGTCGGTGGGAATCATTCAGGCGGGGGTACGCTCATTAGACCCGAAATCAAACAGCGATGCAAACAATTCTACGAGCCCCTTAGCCGATTACTTTTTCTGGCATTGCGCGCAAAAAAACGTCGATCGTTGTGCTTGAACAATACGAAAAATCGTACTTGTCCGACAACGCAAGCAATTTTGGCCGGCTCGATCATAAACTCGATGATGGTTTTGATACCCGCCATCTTGGTTTAACACGTTCCGATACGTGCCGTCCGAGAGCGTCGAGCCTTCATAACGAATCGCCATCTGCAATACTTCAACCATCGCCGCATGAATGCGTTGCCAAGCATCGCGGCGAATTTTATTGCAGCGAACCGCGGGATGAATGTTCGCCAAATGCAATAATTCCGAAGCGTATAAATTGCCGACCCCG
This sequence comes from uncultured Pirellulales bacterium, assembly GCA_964538425.1. Lineage (GTDB taxonomy): Bacteria > Planctomycetota > Planctomycetia > Pirellulales > JADZDJ01 > JADZDJ01. The sequence continues at coordinate 1,441 of CAZIGP010000849.1, forward strand.
GCAACAGCCTTTTGGTCGAGCAGCGCCACTTTGATCGCCCGCCGGCTACGAAACAAACGCTCGCGCAATTGTTCCGCCGAAATCGCCAAAGCGTCCGGGCCCAGTGAAGCATTTGCGCTGCAAAATTTCGTTGCAAACTCTTCCACCGAAAGCAGTCGCACGGTGCCCAGGCCGCGCCGATCCCAAAATAGCAAATCACCCGATTTTTTGTCGCTAAATCGCAGTCGCAGCCGAAGGTGTTCTTGTGTCGGAGGATCGGTCAAGAGCACCAGCCCAGTCATCCGCGGTTCGATCACAATCGCATCCAACTTTTGGGCTTTCTTCCCGCTCCGCTCTCCAAACCAAATCACCACGCGTTTGCCGACACGCTCAATCTCCAAAACAAACTTGCCTTCGATTCGGCGACAAATCCTGTCGATCCGTGGCTCGATCAAAATCGGCCGCCGCCGGCAAGGTGGCCTTTCAATCGACACCACGCGCCGCCCGACAATCGGCCGAATGCCGCGGCACATCGTTTCCACTTCCGGTAACTCAGGCATGATATGTGGCCAAGGTAAATACGAAACAAGCCCAAGGGGGCGCACCCCTTGGGCTTTTCGTGAAGCAGTACACGGTTTCTCAAACTTTGCCCGCAGCAGGGACCACGAACGG
>CAZIGP010000850.1:0-2090 GCA_964538425.1 uncultured Pirellulales bacterium
ATCATGTTCAATTCGCGCATCACATTCAAACAGCCTTCGACGTAATCCTCAACTCCATGGGCACTGCAGCGCCCACCCCCGAGATATTCAGCATAGATAGCCGGCACTTTGGCATCACGTGCCACGGAAAGAGAACGTCCCTGAAGTGTCGCCGTTGTTCCCCATACAATCGGCAGGTTGAATGCAGTCGCCATTCGCCGCTGTTGGTGAAGAACATCTGCATCCGGATGGAGTATGTATCCGACTAAAGGCAAAATACAAAGTGTGGTACCTGCCGTATGCAGGTCGATGTAATAATCCGCTGTGCAAATCAGTTCAGTTAATGCATGCGCGACTTGCTCTGTAATCGATCCATCAACGCGTCCAGGACACGTGCGCGCCAGATCGAGTCCGTCCTCCGCCGTGCGAGATCCGCGAAGAAATGCTGCTTCATTCACTATTGGAGCGAGCGTAAGTCGACCTCGCAATTGATTGGGTTTGGCACGTGCGATTAACCGGCGAATTGCTGCCATCGGTTCAAATTCATCTCCGTGCACGCCGCCAGTAATTAGTAAATGAGGGCCTGATCTAGTTCCTTCGATTTTATGTCGTTTGATTTGGACTGATGTGGCCATCGATTTATTCGCAGGTAACCAGGGCTCAATCGAAATTTGTCTCAAACCTGATGATGAATGGTCCCCGCCGATTGTGATAATGACAGATACTAGTCCCTGTCATTTAAATTGGTGCCGCTTGCTGCAAGCGTGCCATTCAAAGGCTTCCGAAGTAATTTTGGAATTTCATATCTCAATCGCTGTGCTAAATCCGCACGGCCGCGGCAAGAAACTAGCTTAGCGGGGCTGCAAAATGCACGATGAACTCTAAGAAACTACACACGCCTGCCCCGATAACAGCCTCTGGACTAACGGTTCCTCCAATAAACGATTTCGCTGTTTCTCATTGAGTTGCTGCATCGGTGCTGGTACTAATCGACACCGAATTCCTCGCGCGTTAAGAATTGCTTCGCATCCACCGTAAATGGTGTACTTGTCTCGAAGTAGATTTAATAGCTTGGAAAGCAGTTGCTGTAATTCGGCTGCTCTCGACCAATTTCCAGCTTCTGCAGAACGGACGATCGCAACAGATAAATCGGGAGCGATACCGAAAATGCCATCAAGGTTTGCACTTATACCGACTCGAACGAGATGATCGACTAAATGCGGTTGAGCCGGAATCACACGAAAATCACTGTAAGCTCGGTCTATCAATTGGCGAGTCTCTTCCCAAGCACCGGAACATTTAATTCCACGAATGTTTGGGTGCTTAGCCAATATCTCGATGGTTTGAATTGCAAGTCTCGTTCCGACAAGCCCCGGCAGATCGTAAAGATACAGAGGCTTCTCCGCAATGTCAGCAAGTGCTCGAAAGTATTCGACAAGTTCTTCTTGAGAGAACTTGACCAAATATGGTGGCAAGGCTACTACTCCGTCAATTGCGAACTGTTCAGCGAACTGGATTCTGTCACGAGTCCGAGCAAAGCTTGTATCCCCTACTCCAACCATGATTTCTCCACGTCCATGTGAAATTCCTACGCTGTGTTCGACTAAGTCCCTGTAGACTTTATCGCTTTGCAATTGCATCAACCCCATGGTTCCAGCCACAAGCAATCCGCTAATTCCGTGCTGCCATTGATCCTCGATATGGGCCTCAAGGGCTTCCAAGTCTAAGGAGTAGTCGATCTCCAGTGGTGTACAAATTGCTGTCATCAGCTCGGTAGATACTCGCGTGCCATGCATAATCTCTAATCCTTGGTAAAAACAATACCTGCTTAATTAAAACTGAAAGAAACTTGCAGTGACTTCGTTTATGTACCTGCAAGAACAACAACCGCTGGTCTTTCGATAAATTTCCACAGAATTAGTTCCTTCACGTCAAAATATTCATCGATGGCATGTGCTTGTGCAGAATTGGTTGGTCTCAAAACTATCATCTGTACCTCCTGCTGGTATTTAATAAGGTATTGCTGCTCTAGAAAGTTGATTTTTTTGATTGCAACGCAGGCTTAAGGTATCGATCAAAAAAATCGTAAGCCTTCTCACGAGCATCTTGGG
>CAZIGP010000851.1:0-2085 GCA_964538425.1 uncultured Pirellulales bacterium
GATTGGTTGGCAAAAGGTTATTACGCCAAAACGCAAGCCGATGAAATCAAATGCGTCGACTTGGAACTCAACGTGCTGATGAGTATCGAAGACGTCACCAAGCGCGTGAACGATGCCGTGAAGCCTGATATGAGCGCCGCCGACGCCCAAAAGGCTCGCCGGGCGGTGATGAACACGATCGAAAAAGAATCGCTCGATGCCACCGGCCTGCGCAGCGATGTAGTCACCCTTTACCACGGCGGTGAATATCATCTTTACCGCTACAAAAAATATACAGACGTGCGATTAGTATTTGCGCCAGAGCAAGACATCGCTTTCTTTGGCGGCGACCCGGATAATTTTGAGTACCCACGGTTTTGTCTCGATATTTGTTTCTTCCGTGCTTACGAGAATGATAAGCCCGCGAAGATCGAGCATTATTTGCCGTTTAGCAAAAACGGTGCGAAAGATGACGAACTGACGTTCGTCGCAGGGCATCCTGGCAAAACCGATCGGTTGAACACCGTGCGACATTTGGAATTTATCCGAGACCGGATGTTTCCTTCGTCGATGCGCACGATTAACCGCCGCGAAGTATTGCTCAGCACCTACAGCCAGCGCAGCCTGGAAAATGCTCGCCGGGCCAAGGATGAACTGTTTGGCTACCAAAATACTCGCAAAGCACGGCTTGGTGGTTTAGCGGGTTTGCAAGACCCAGCCATTATGAAACGCAAGCAAGAAGATGAAAAAACGCTGCGGGAGAAAGTCGGCAAAGATGCCAAGCTGAAAGAATATGTCGGCGCGTGGGATGAAGTTTCCAAGGCCATCGACGAATGGAATACCATTTACACCGACTGGGGTTTGCTCGAAGTCGGTTCTGCATTCAACACCGAACTATATAGCATTGCTCGCACGCTCGTTCGCATGGCGGAAGAAGGCACGAAAGATAACGCCGAGCGATTGCGCGAATATCGCGAATCGAACAAAGAGTCGCTCGAACAGGAATTGTTCTCGGAAGCACCGATTTACGACGACTTGGAAACTGCCAAGCTCGCCGATTCACTCAGCATGTTCATGGAACTGGCCGGCGCCGAAAACGAATGGGTCCGCAAAACTTTGCAAGGCCGTTCGCCGCAAGCGCGGGCTGATGAACTGATCCGCGGCAGTCGCTTAAAGGATGTAGCTTTCCGCAAAGAGCTTGCCAAAGGCGGCCGCTCCGCCATCGATGGTTCGAACGATCCCATGATTCTGCTCGCGCGAATGATCGATCCTCCAGCGCGGGCTGTTCGCAAAACCTACGAAGAAAAAGTCGATGAACCGATGAAGCAAGCCTATGGCAAAATCGCCAAGGCCCGCTTTGCCATTGAAGGCACCGATACCTATCCGGACGCTACGTTCACACTTCGCCTGGCTTTTGGCCAAGTGAAAGGCTACGAACAAGATGGCAAGAAGATTCCGCCGTGGACCACAATCGGCGGTGCATTTCAGCATGCCGATGCTCATGGTTCGAAGTCGCCTTTCGCGCTCCCTTCAAGCTGGCTGCAACCGCCGAAATCGCTCGACATGGACACACCGTTCAATTTTGTCAGTACGGCCGACATTATTGGCGGCAATAGCGGCAGCCCTGTGGTGAATCGCGACGGCGAGTATTGCGGCATCATCTTTGACGGCAACATCCAATCGCTGGTGCTCGACTTTATGTACACCGACAAAATCGCCCGCGCCGTTAGCGTGCATTCCAGTGCCATGCTGGAGTCGTTGCGCAAGGTGTATGAGGCGGATGCTTTAGTGGCGGAAATCGAGAAGGCCAGGCAATAGCGAAATGTTTGCTGTTAAGTCGCTGGAAAACACAGCAGCATGAGCTGCCCCCTTTGATTAGAATGCATTGTGGGTTTCGGTAATTGCTGATAGTTTATTGCCGAAAGCTTTATCGCCAATAACTTTTCAACAGAAGACCCACCGTGATTGTCATTCGAACTGTCTCAAAATTGATCGCAGCTTGGTGCTTATTATCTCAAACGGCGTGGTGCGTTACCGTTGCTGCGCCAATCCAAGTCGCAACAATTTCCTCAGCGACCTTAAATGAAATATCGGGTTTGGTCAGCA
>CAZIGP010000852.1:0-2080 GCA_964538425.1 uncultured Pirellulales bacterium
CCAGTTAGAGTCCATCTGGAAAGCCGAAATCGTTATTTCGATCGGCATTTCCGTATCGTCACTTCGCCGTGCCACGAGCTCAATGGGCTTACCGATCACTGGGCCTTCGCCTGTCTTTAAATAATGGCTAAGTCCTGCAAGGTGTCCATTCGCGAAGCGAGTAGGAATCACAGTATCTGTGACCGGTTTGCCTAAGACTTGTTCTGCACTCCAACCAAACATGGCTTCTGCCTGGCGATTCCACTCGATGACGCTTCCGTTGGAATCGATGGCAATGAAGGCATCCATCATTGTTCGCAGAATTCGTCGGGCACGTTCGTCGCTGGCGCGCAACTGTTGGTCGCCAACGACAACTCGCTGTTCGATAATCGCATTGGTGGCCTCAAGTTCTGCGGTGCGATCGGCGATTTGACGCATCTCTCGCGTACTAACTACGCATGCACGAATTAAAAAGATGTCTTCAAATACGACCCAACCTGCATGCTCCAGCGTCCGCCACCATGGGGCCGAAAGCACGCCGTAGACCGACTGTGGCCAAAAAACACCTCGTAAAAAATGATCGGCCGCCACGACCGTCGAAGCGGTAATGAGCACTTTCCAATCCCGGTAGAAAGCTAAAAATGCCAACGAACCGAAGACGTGAAAATGGGTTTCAATGCGTCCGCCGGTAAGATGGATCAATAAGCCTGAAGTGCATACCTGTGCTACACCGATCACGTGCCGCGTCAGCGTTCGGCCGGGCGACCAAATCGCCAGTGCGACAGGACCGCTGGCGATAATGCCGCCGAAGAAAACCGCCAGCCAAACGTGAATATGAACTGTGCTGGAAGCACCGACCCAAGCTTTAGGTGACAGCCAAATCGCCGCACCGATGCTCGCGATCCATTGCAAGATCAATAACGCAGCAAACATCCGATCCGTGCGCACGAACACCTGCCGTTGATGTTCGTGAAACAGCTCCGCAGCCCGTTCGCTGACGGGTCTTTTCAGATCGATATTGCTATCAGCAGTTGTGTCCATACATCAAAACTTTAAGGTGAGGGTGAATCTTCAAGGATAGGACAGCCAAACACAGGAGTCGTTGAAGATTCATTTTTCTCCCCAGTCAAAAGGGAGATGATCGCAGATTCGCCAAGATTATCGCCGGCGTGTCCACGGGCCGAAGTGATACCGCCGCTGAACAACAATTTTCCGGTAAAATCGTAAAGTAGCGTGTGCCCAGACGTGGCCACATTGAATTGGCGAGCGAGCTCGCCGTCGATGTCGTTTACAATTCGCATGCCGGGAATTTCTTTAACCTCTCGCATGGTATCCGACTGTTCCGACCCTTCATCCAAAGCCTCGTGCTTGAAAAACACGACCCAACCGTTGAAGCGACCGGCACATTTCGCGGCAATTCGCGCTAGTTCTGCAACACTGGCGCGTGTGCACGGGCAGTGCGGATGAGCAAACATCACCAAGGTTGGAGTAGAAGAACTCAACGTAATTTGTGAATTTGTTGGCCATTGGGGCAAGGCTTCTTTGGCGTGCGCAGGCGTGTGGGAATATTTCCAAACGACTGTAAGCCCAGCCAACATTGCGCAAGCCCAAACCATTGCGACTAGCCATGGCCAGCGCGGCTTGCTTTCATCATGTTTAGCCCTATTTTCTTGCACGATTACCTCCCGGCATCGATCAATCGCACTGGACCTGCTGACAGTCACTGGTTGTCCAACTAGGCTAGTCGGTCGCCTCTTATTCAATAGCTTTTAGACTTGGCCGAGGCAGGCAGAAAAGTCCGAAAAACCCGCGGTGAACTGCTTAAATTATTCGCAGCAGAATTATTTTGAGTGCTATCGCAACGAATAAGCCGCTACAGCGCCCGGCCGCAATCTGAGTTCGGAATTTGACTGCGGTAACGATTGTCGCGATTGCATTGAATTCGACCTCGAAAAGCAAGGTCGAGACACTCACATCACCGCAAAATAATTTTCGACAGCAAAATCAAAATAGGCACTGGTTAATTCCAGCGGTTGCTTTTGATACAAGCAGAAATTTCGCACTTGCATCAGTAAATCGCGGGGCTGGCAACAGCGAAAAC
>CAZIGP010000853.1:0-2078 GCA_964538425.1 uncultured Pirellulales bacterium
ATCGTTAGCACGTTGCTGGTGCAAATTTCATATTGCAACGTGAACCCTAGCACGTCGAACTGCGAAAGCGGCGTGAAGTTTTCCAAACTATAAAGGGGAACGTTGTGCTTGCGTAACTCAGCCTCCATATCGGTCCATGGCGTAAAGGCTCGTTCGCAAACCCAATCTGCTCGGCTATTCATGAGCGAATACAGCACTTGCAGGCCGTGATGGCTCATACCAATCGTGTACATATCAGGAAAGGCCAGGCACAGCTTGCCATGCACCGTGCGGTGATCTTTCCGAATGATATTCATTTCACCGCCAACATACTGCGCAGGCTGCATAACCCGTGGCAAAATCCGCCGGGTGACAATTTCTTTAAGGTGCGTGTTGAGCATCGTCAAAATCAAATGGCTTTTGCTGCCAAGCCCAAGGGAAACAAATTACGGCAGATAATTATCATCCACACTTAGATTGACAATTCAAGCCAACTTGCCTTCTTCGTGGCCTAGACGCGGTCCAGCGTAGCTTTTGCCCAGAATTTACCTAATTTATTGCTAGTGAGAGAATGTCGACTATTTCAATTTTCAATAGAAACAAAATGGAAAATAATCTCAAGAAAAACTCCTTGGCGACGAATTTTCTGTTATGAAATCGCCCTCGGATACGTCTTATTCTAATGTAGCCGCGTTTCCCAAATGTAACAACTTACCTAAAAAGCTGGATAATCGTTTGGCGACCAGCAATAATGACGGCAATTATCCAGCGATTGAATGTTCCGCTCGGCTCGCGGAATCTAACCAAACAAACAGCAGAAGGGGTCTCATTGCATGTCGTCCACTTTAGCGACGCCGCTTGAAGAACGGCTCAGCGATAACGATGTTCAGGCGATTGATCAATTACGAGAAACCTATGACAAGCTGCGCAGCGAACTTGCCCGAGTCATTGTCGGGCAGCATAAAGTCATCGAGCAGCTTTCCATTTGTCTCTTCGGCCGCGGCCATGCCCTACTAATGGGCGTGCCAGGGTTGGCAAAGACATTGTTGGTTAGCAAAGTTGCTGAAACGATGTCGCTCAAGTTCAGCCGCATTCAGTTCACACCCGACCTGATGCCCATGGACATCACCGGCACTGACATCTTGCAAGATGGTGCCAGCGGCAAGCGAGAATTTCAATTCGTCCACGGCCCGGTATTTGCCAATGTTGTGCTGGCCGATGAAATCAACCGCGCTCCGCCAAAGACGCAAGCGGCGATGCTCGAAGCCATGCAAGAATCAAAAGTGACGGCGGCAGGAAGATCATTTCGGTTGAACCCGCCGTTCATGGTCCTCGCGACTCAAAATCCGGTGGAACAGGAAGGAACATATCCGCTGCCGGAAGCTCAGCTTGATCGCTTCATGTTTTTGATCGAGCTCGACTATCCCAACGAAGCTGAAGAAATTCAAAGTGCTCGCACCACCACGGGCGATGCACTGCCAGAGCTAGATCATTTGATGAACGCTGAGGAGATCGTCGCACATCAAGATTTGGTCCGCCGTGTGCCTGTGCCCGACCATATCTATACGTATGCCGCCAAATTAGTGCGACGAACACGCCCGACGGGAGATAGTTCCCCGGAATGGATTAAGCCGCTGATTTCTTGGGGAGCCGGCCCGCGCGCTGTGCAGAATTTAATTCTAGGTGCGAAGGCCCGCGCGGCGCTTTTAGGCAGCTATATGGTGCGTCTGGAAGACGTGCAAGAAGTAGCAATTCCCGTCCTGACTCATCGTTTGGTGACCACGTTCGCCGCACAAGCGGAAGGAATTAGCGCGAAAGACATTGTCCGTCGGCTGGTAGAGGAATCGAACGATGCAGAGTAGGCGGCAAGCGGTGAATCGTTCTTGCTGCTTACTGCCTACTGCTTACCGCCTACCAAACACATGTTCCCCGATCGTCAAACTCGCAGCTTTCTTGAACCGCAGGTGCTTTCGCGCCTGGCTGCGGTGCCGCTTTTCGCCCGGCGGCCCATGCTGGGAACCGTTTCCGGTCGTCATGCCAGCCCGCATCGTGGAGCAAGTGTAGAGTTCGCCGAATATCGCAAATACGTTCCTGGTGAC
>CAZIGP010000854.1:0-1780 GCA_964538425.1 uncultured Pirellulales bacterium
TTCGCTAGAGCCAAGGCGTTAACACAACTATTGTAGAATCTGGGAGTTACGTCTGCAATCGAACGGGCTGATTCGTTGCTCCAATAGGCCCGTGGCTATAGGATAAATAGATAATCGATAGGGTGTTCTCGTGATGAAGGTTCTAGTATCTAGACCTCAGCCACTTGGCCGCCCAGACGCTTGGACAACCTGATACTTAGACACCCAGATATATGCCCCCTGAAACCGTCACTTCCACCACCGCCACCAAATCGCGTAACCTCGGCGACATCCTGCAAGAGTTTAGCCAGCATCGTCGTGTGATGCAGGAAGAACTACAAAAAGTAATTGTCGGTCAGAACGATGTCATCGAACAAATGTTTGCGGCCATTTTCACACGCGGGCATTGCTTGCTTGAAGGTGTGCCAGGGTTGGCAAAAACGTTGATGGTGAGCACCGTTGCGCGGATCTTGGACGTGCAATTCAAACGCATTCAGTTTACGCCCGATCTTATGCCCAGCGACATCACCGGCACCAATGTGCTGGAAGAAGATGAAGGCGGCCGGCGAAATTTTCGGTTTGTGGAAGGTCCGATCTTCACCAATATTCTCTTGGCCGACGAAGTAAACCGCACGCCGCCCAAAACCCAGGCTGCGCTCTTGCAAGCGATGCAAGAACGCGAAGTGTCCATTGGTCAAACGACGCATATTCTGCCCGAGCCATTTTTTGTGATCGCCACGCAAAATCCGATCGAACAAGAAGGTACCTATCCGCTGCCGGAAGCGCAGCTCGACCGGTTCATGTTCAATATTAAGGTCGATTATCCTACGGCCAGCGAAGAAGAACAAATTCTCAGTGCGACGACGCGCAACGAAAAACCAGAAGTTCGCAAAGTGCTATCTGGAAAAGCCATCGTGAATTTGCAAAAGCTTGTCGGCAGCGTGGCCGTGAGCGAATACATCGTGAAATATGTCGCCCGGCTTGTTCGCGCCACCCGGCCCAAAGACCCTTCGGCGCTGCAATTTGTGAAGGAACTTGTCGATTGGGGCGCCGGCCCTCGCGCCGGACAATTTCTGATTCAAGGCGGTAAAGCGCTGGCAGCGATGGAAGGCCGGTTCAGCGTGTCGATCGACGACGTCAAAAAAATTGCCGTCCCCGTGCTCCGTCATCGCATCAGTACCAACTTTCAAGCCCAAGCCGAAGGCATGAATAGCGAAACCGTAATCCAGCGCCTACTTAAAGAAATCCCTGAGCCAGAAATTCCAAAGTTTGAAAAGCGATAAAGTCAAGCAACCAAATTCCTATTAAACCGCCGATGGATTCATTGATGCGAATCATGCAAGACAAGAATCGATTTCTTGCCCAATTAGCGAATATTCGCGTCAATTAGTGGTTCGTTATTTCGCCTTGAATGAATGGCTACTGTCGAAAAATATCTGAAGCCCGAAGTCATTCGTCAAATCTCGCGGCTCGATTTGCGCGCTCAGTTCATCGTAAAAGGGTTTCTGCAAGGTTTGCACGCCAGCCCGTTTCATGGTTTCTCGGTTGAGTTCAGCGAACACCGCAAATACACCACCGGCGATGACCCCGACGATATCGATTGGCTGGTTTATGCCAAGACCGATAAGTATTACGTCAAAAAGTTTGAGGCTGAAACGAACATTACCGGCTACTTGGTGATGGACCTCAGCCAGTCAATGGCTTACACCTACCGGCAAGAATTAACCAAGTTTGAATACGGCATTTGCCTGGCTGCTGCACTGTGCTGGCTGATGGTGCATCAACAAGACCCCGTCGGTTT
>CAZIGP010000854.1:1790-2054 GCA_964538425.1 uncultured Pirellulales bacterium
GCAAACGCACACAGATTGCTCAAGTGCTATCCCTCTTGGCGAAATTACAACCCACAGGCAAAACCGACATCGGCCACAGTTTGGTTCAAATCGCCGCCATGCTTCGGCATCGCAGTTTGGTGATGATCTTTAGTGATTTATTGACCGAACCCGAACCTGTGTTGCAATCACTGCGTCGGCTCCGGCACCGTGGTCATGATGTCATCTTGTTTCACATTCTCGACGAAGCGGAGGTCAATTTCCCTTTCGGCGGCGTGGTGGAAT
>CAZIGP010000855.1:0-2042 GCA_964538425.1 uncultured Pirellulales bacterium
GTTCACTTTTGCAAAACCATCGCTAATACCTTTGCCCGCTACGCCATGCCCGGTACGAAATAGGAAAAGCTGCGATCCCTGTCCGTGTCACCCAGCCGGATAGCAAGTCTCCAGGGATTGGGTCAAAATTGGCATGGATGCCAAATTTTCCTACCTCTGCTGGGCATGGCGATCATTTTACTGACCGTCAGAAAATCAGCAGATTATGAGAGATCACGTCGCTGCTTGCGCATTCATTAACATCACGTATGCCATACGTAGCTGATGGAGAACTTCCGTTAACAGCGTTGATTCATCAGACGTGCGATTGCCCGTGGTTTTTTCTTCAAGCATCGACAGAGTATCGATGTAGTGTTTTGCCTGTTGCGGACGAAGTTCGACTTTGCCAGTGATCGGATTTGGAACTTGGCCCAAGGCAATCATCGCTTGAGTGGCGATGGTCGTCAAAAGAAAGCTAAAGGTAGCTGGTGGAAGCGGGCCGTCCGGGAGTTCGACGGGTTGATCTTGAGAACCAACACCGGTATTAGGATTGAAAGAAGCAGGAGACACCGACGCCGCGGCACGAGCGGCCTCCTTTTCGAAATCGACTTGAGCTTTCCAGTCTTCGTCGATGATAATTTTGGGTTTTTCTGATTGGTTCGACATCTTTTCGACTTCAAATTTCAAGCGGCGAATGTATCAACTTCCAGCGGCTGCCCATTGCCCTGTGGCATGTTTCTCGATGGCTGCACCGATGAAGCCGGCAAAAAGTGGATGTGCAGCGGTTGGTTTGCTCTTGAACTCTGGGTGAAATTGCACTGCAAGAAACCAGGGATGCTCTGGCAATTCAATAATTTCCACCAGGGAGCAATCAGGGCTGGTTCCAGCGATCAGCATTCCAGAGGATTCGAATTGGTTGCGATAAGCGTTGTTGAATTCGTAGCGATGGCGGTGGCGTTCCGTAATTTTCTCGCTTTCATAGCACTGGCAAGCTTTGCTCGATGGATCGAGTCGAGCCGGCTGGGCACCAAGGCGCATGGTGCCGCCTTTGTCGGTAATCGTCTTCTGTTCATCAAGCAAACAAATCACCGGATGCGGCGTGTCTTTGCTGAATTCGGTCGAATGGGCATTGTTCAGGCCTACAACATTGCGGCCGAATTCGATCACAGCACATTGCATCCCTAAGCAAATGCCAAAAAACGGAATACCACGTTCTCGGGCAAAATGAATCGCTTCGACTTTGCCTTCGATGCCACGTTCTCCAAAACCACCGGGCACCAAAATGCCGTCGAAACCGGCCAGCAATCGTTCGGCTCCCTCGCGCTCAATATTTTCGCTTTGGATGCTTTGAATCCGCACCTGAGCACGATGATGGATACCAGCATGGTCAAGAGCTTCATAAATCGATTTATACGCATCGCGATGTTCTGCGTATTTTCCTACGACGGCGATTGATACTTCCTGCTCAGGATTTCGTAGCGAGAAAAGCAAATCTCGCCAATCACCTAAATCAGCTTGTTTAGCATTCAAGCCCAATCGGCGACAAATGAATTCGTCGAGTTTGTTATCGAGTAAACTCAGGGGCACTTCATAAATGGAAAAATCCTTATCTTTTTCTTCAATCACTGCTTCGGTTGGCACATTGCAGAAGAGGGCAATCTTTTCGCGATCTTCGCGCGAGATGGATCGTTCTGTTCGGCAAATCAACACGTCGGGTTGAATACCAATCTGCCGCAACAAACCAACTGAATGCTGTGTAGGTTTCGTCTTCAATTCACCAGCCGCCTTCAAATAAGGCACTAACGTGAGATGAATGTAAAGGCAATTTTCTTTGCCCACATCTAAAGAAAATTGGCGTATTGCTTCAAGAAATGGCTGGCTTTCGATATCACCTACCGTGCCGCCTATTTCCGTGATGACAACGTCCACGTTCTCGTCGGCTAATTTGTGGATAACGCTCTTGATTTCGTTCGTAATATGCGGAATTACCTGAACCGTTTTACCCAAAAACTCGCCGCGGCGTTCTTTGTTGATAACACTGAGATAAATTTGCCCCGTGGTGT
>CAZIGP010000856.1:0-297 GCA_964538425.1 uncultured Pirellulales bacterium
AAACCCTCGGCATTTCTCGATCCGATTCGCCCTCGCGCCGACCAATTTCAAAATCACTTCATGAAAAATTTTTGAAATTTCATGTTCCCATAACCGCGTATTTCTCGAAGAAAACACCGCTTTTCACCAACCAATTTTCAGTCCCACTTTTTATTTTGAAAGGAGCAAGCCATGGGTTACAAAATCGACGAAGCTGCTGTTGGCATCATGTGCCGAATCTTAATAGCAGGAGGAACGATCAAAATGGCGGCCCATGCCATCGGCTGCACCGAGCGGGCGATTTATTCCGCCATGAGT
>CAZIGP010000856.1:307-2006 GCA_964538425.1 uncultured Pirellulales bacterium
ATCAAGCAGTGTATGTGCCAATCGAAGTCGGATTCCCTGATCACGCTCGCCGAGGGAGCCAAACAATATTGGCAGGCGGCTTACAAACGTTTGCGAATGTTGTATCCCGAAGAGTATGCGCGAGAACCGCACACCATACCGCTCAGTCACGCCCAGAAATTTAGCGACGAGATGTTTAAACTCGTCAAATGGGTTGTCGGCGATGACAACCCAGAAATCATGAAAAGAATCGACATCGCCTTGAACCACAGCAAGCAAGCACTCCGCGCCTACAAAGAAGCCCAACAAGCAGGCCAAAAGCCAGACCTCACACAATTGGGAAATCCTGACAGCGTCAATGAAGAGGACTCCGACGAAACCTGACCCTGATCCCTGACCGGGCCTATCCAGCATCTAGGATCAAGCATCTAGCATTCAGCAACTCGTTGTTTGAATCACTACGCAAATTCCTCCCACTGGCGTCTGCTGCGGTTCTGAGTAGAATGACTAGCGGTTCGTTTTCATCCTTGGCATCTTAGCGGCTCCTATTTTCGCGAGATTCGCGGGGTATCCCTGCGTTTCTTCGGGCGACATTGTTCTATGACCTCCACCCTCGCGAAAACGCCGCTGCACGATTGGCATGCTGCTCATGGCGGCCGGATGGTCGATTTTGCCGGTTGGTCGATGCCGGTGCAGTATTCTTCGATTGTGACCGAACATCAGGCCACTCGCACCGCTGCTGGACTGTTCGATGTTTCGCACATGGGTCGTTTGCGGTTTAGCGGCACCGGAGTAGCAGAATTTCTCGATAGCATTGTGACCCGCCGCATTACCGACATGGAACCCGGGCAGGTTCGATATGGGCTAGTAACCAATGAGCAGGCAGGAATTCTGGATGACGTGCTCGTCTATCGTCTCGCTCAGCCTGATGGCAACGAATACTACTTGACGGTCGTGAATGCCAGTAATCGCGAAAAGATTGTTGGCTGGATCGACAAGAAAATCGGCGGCCGAACTGACGTGCGGTTCAACGACATTACTGTCGAAACGGCGATGATCGCCATCCAAGGGCCACTGGCGATCGAGCTGGTAAATCTGCGCGTCGATTGCGACTTGCCAAGCATGAAGTATTACCACGCGTCGGAAACTTTGCTCGGCGACCAACTAGCCATTGTCAGCCGCACGGGCTACACGGGTGAAGATGGCTGCGAATTGATCGCTCCAGCAAAAGTGGCTGTTGAAACTTGGGAAGGCATTTTGGCCGACGGCCAAAAGCAAGGCGTGATGGCCGCAGGATTAGGAGCGCGAGACACACTACGTTTGGAAGCCGCCATGCCGCTGTATGGCCACGAACTGAATGAAGAAATTAATCCGCTTGAAGCCGGTTTGAACTTTGCGGTGAATTTAGACAATCGCTCGTTTCCTGGTAGCGACGTGCTTACCACCGCGAAGCGAGATGGCGTCCAACGAATACGCGTCGGTCTGGAACTAGGCGGCAAGAGAGTGCCACGTGAACATTACGGCATTCTGGCCAACGATCAGACGATTGGCGAAATCACCAGCGGCACCTTCTCGCCAACACTCCAAAAACCAATCGCGATGGGTTATGTCCCATGGCAATACGGCAAAGTGGGAACGGAATTGACGGTCGACATTCGCGGCGCACGCGAGCCGGCAAAAGTCGTCAAATTACCGTTTTATAAGAGAAAGAGTTGAGGCC
>CAZIGP010000857.1:0-2001 GCA_964538425.1 uncultured Pirellulales bacterium
CGATGCTGAATAAAGATGCGGCAATTTTTGTACCCAGCGGCACCATGTCGAATCAAATTGGCGTCCGCTTGCATTGTTCGCCCGGCGATGAATTTATCTGCGAGGCGAACTGCCATATCTACAATTTCGAGCAAGGGGCCTACGCACAATTAAGCGGCCTGGCGGCGCGGCCCATCGCGGGTGAATTCGGCGTGCTGGAACCCGAGCAGTTCGTCGATGCGATTCGACCGGCGGGAGATCTATTTTCACGAACTCGATTGTTGTGCCTAGAGAATACGCACAATCGCGGGGCGGGCAAGATTCAACCTTACGAAACTACCGAACGACTTTGCCGTTGGGCGCATGAAAATGGCTTGGCAACCCATTTGGATGGGGCTCGGTTGTTTAACGCTGTGGTGGCTACCGGCATTCCCGTCGCGAAATGGGCACAACATTTTGACACCGTGAGTTGTTGTTTCAGCAAAGGATTGGGAGCACCGGTTGGCTCGGCACTCAGTGGACCTAAAGATTTGATTTCACAGGCAAGACGGCATCGGCGTGTGATGGGTGGCTCGATGAGGCAAGCAGGTGTAATCGCGGCAGCGGCGCTATTTGCACTCGAGCATCATAGGGACCGCTTGGTAGAAGATCACAAGCATGCACGACTTCTTGCTGATGCCGTGGCGGCTTGTCCCTCGCTGGAATTGAGACCGAAAGAAGTAGATACGAATATCGTGATCTTCCGCATTGATTCATCTCGTGGCACCGCGAAGGAATTTGTAGCCGCTGCTCGTCAACTTGGCCTACTGATGCTGGCCGTAGGGTTGCAAATGGTACGAGCAGTAACGCATTTGGATGTTTCAAGCAGCGAAATTGAACGGGCGGGAGAGATTATTCAGGAAGTTGCGCGGAATCAAGTGACAAAATAGCTTCTGTTATCCAAGTTTGAAGATTGCGGTTATTGAAGTAGATCGAATAGTGAATTCTGACCTACTTCGTGCCATGAACGCAATTTCGACAACAAAAATCTTCATGCAACCCGCCTCTTCAAAGTTGCACTACATTGCCCGCCGCGTACTGGCTTGGCTGCCGCTGGGGGTGCTGCCAATCGTGGTTTACTTGATTGCCATCGAGAAGGTAACGCGCTGGCAGTTGATGTGGCTGGTTTGTACGGCGATTTACTTCAGCTTTAAGTGGCTGGCGTGGGAGAGTGTTAAATTGCCGGCCGCTAGAACGTCACGCAAATTAGCGTGGTGGTTGGGTTGGATGGGGATGGATCCGGCAAGATTTCTAAACCTTGAATCGACTGCGACCGAACATCGCCCAAAACTTGCTGAATGGTGGTATGCCGTTAGAAACATTCTCGGCGGCACCATGCTGTTTGTCGTCGGCGCCTATTTGATCGCCAACGGATGGATTTATACCGGCGGCTGGTGCGGAATGTTCGGTGTGGTGTTGGTGATGCACTTCGGCTTTTTTCACTTGATTAGTTGCGGCTGGTGGACTGTGGGAGTCGATGCGCAGCCGATTATGGATCGGCCACTGACATCGGCAAGCCTTGGTGAATTTTGGGGGCGACGCTGGAACCGTGCTTTTCGCGATGCTAGTTACGCGGCGCTGTTTCACCCGATCGCCAAACAGTGGAGCACAACGAAGGCCATGATCGTCGTGTTTCTGTTCAGCGGAATGATTCACGAAGCAGGAATTTCGGTTCCTGCAGGTGGTGGTTACGGACTGCCAACGCTGTACTTCATCCTGCAAGCAGCAATGCTAATTACCGAAAACTCGGCATGGGGAAAGCGGGCTGGCTTGAAACGTGGCTTGCGCGGCCGCGTCTTTACGATGGCGGTTGTATTTGGACCGCTAGCAATGCTGTTTCATCCGCCGTTTGTGTATCAGGTGATCGTACCCATGATGAAAACTTTCGTTCCGGTCTGAGTTCGATCCGTTCATTGCCGAGGGGACATGGGGACAAAGCAATCATCAGATTCGCAGATTAACCTTTAGCCAAAATCCCCGTGT
>CAZIGP010000858.1:0-1996 GCA_964538425.1 uncultured Pirellulales bacterium
AAACTTATCTTCAAGATATCCTGGCTCCCAGCAGTGCAATCACCGCCGGGTATGCAACCTACATCGTCACGACCAATGAAGGGCAAGCATTCACGGGCTTGCTCACCGCCGAATCGGCCAACAGCGTCATTTTGAAACAGCAGGAAGGCAAATCGTACACGATTCTCCGCAAAGAGATCGACGAGTTAAAAACCAGCTCGGTCTCCTTGATGCCCGACAACTTAGTCAAAACACTCTCACCACAAGACGTGGCCGATTTGTTGGCTTGGCTCCGCTCCCCTCCTCATCAAGCCACACCGGCAGATGAACGTCTTTCACCAAAAACTCCATGACCCAAGAACCGACCATTCAACAATTGTTCGATCTCCGCGGTAGAACTGCGTTAATTACTGGCGGCACGGGTCACTTAGGGCGCGCGTTATCTCGCGCACTCGCAGAAGCGGGCGCTAATCTTGTCATCACCAGCCGCTACGAAGAGCGAGCCAAGGCCGTTGCCAAGGAATTACCTATTGTCGAAGCGTCGCGTCATGCCGGAATAAGCCTCGACCACATGGATCATTCGTCGTTACCAAGCCGCATTGACACCGCGATCGGCATGACTGGTTCGATTGATATTCTGGTTAACAACGGTCGCGAGCCTTGTCCGACAGATTGGACGAATTGCACCGCCGAGCAGTTCAATCGGCAGTTGGCCGAAGCAACCGGCTATTTCCTTTTGGCCAGGCTCGTGCGCGACCACGCAGTCAGTCAGCGGAAACCCGCCAGCATCATTATGCTCGGTTCAATGTACGGGCTGGTCGGATCTTATTCCGATGTCTATCAAGGAATTTCTGCCGCTAGTCCGGTAGCGTATCATGCGCTCAAAGGAGGCGTTTTGCAAATGACCAGGCACCTGGCCGTGTACTGGGCCAGTGACAATGTGCGAGTGAATTCACTTAGCCCCGGGCCGTTTCCGACCTCCGAAGCGCCACAGGCTACGGTGGATCGATTATGCACAAAATCCCCGATGCAACGCATAGGTCGGCCCCAGGAAGTAAAGGGCGCAGTTGTCTTTTTGGCCAGCGATGCCAGTAGTTACGTGACAGGGCACAATCTTGTTATCGATGGTGGCTGGACAGCATGGTAGTCGCGAGTATCTAATATCTGTTTCGGGTGGCCATCCTAGGAAGACTCTACGCTAGATCTCGTCAAACTCAAAGCGTACCCCCAAAGAGCAGCGGCATCAAAACATGGCAGGCGTCTTTGTGGCCGGAACGATTACCATGATGCATCTGCGGGGCAATCTGTTCTTGGCGTTAGCTTCTTATCGTGCTTGACCTCATTTCTGCCGACAACCATTATTGAATCGTTCATTGAATTAATTCACAAAACAAATCAGAAGCCATGCGAATTATTTTGATTGGCCCTCCCGGGGCAGGCAAAGGCACCCAATCTCAACACTTAGCGCGGTCTCTCGGGATCCCTCATATCTCGACCGGCGACGTTCTTCGCCGAGAAGTTTCAGCAAATACCAGCTTAGGGCAATCGGTACAGCAATTCATATCGCACGGCAGACTGGTACCCGATGAAGTGATGCTCAAAATCGTCCAGCATCGACTCGCTCAACCCGATTGTGCAAGCGGCTTTCTACTGGATGGGTTTCCACGCACGGTCGTTCAAGCGAACCAACTGCAAACCTTTCTTGAAGCACACAACCTTCAGTTAAATGGAGCGATCGAAATTCAGGTGGAAACGAAGGAACTGCTTCGTCGATTGACGGTCCGTCTTCGAGCCGACGACCGGCCCGAAATCATTCAGGAACGAATCGCCATCTACCAACGAGAAACCCAGCCATTGCTCGATTTCTACCGCCACAAGAATCAATTGCATGTGATTGATGGACATGGAACCGTAGAGAAAGTCTTTCACGCCTTGTTGACCGCAATCGATGCTTTGCCCAACCGTCGTCAGCCTACTGCTGCTTGTGCTTAACTTAACTTCTTAGTTGCTAAAATCG
>CAZIGP010000859.1:0-1956 GCA_964538425.1 uncultured Pirellulales bacterium
GGCGGAGCAGCCACGGGTCTTGCTTTACTTTATGAGAACTCGGCAAACACCATAGATCCAAGGTGGGCGGATTACCTGGAACGCACCCTTCGTCGTTACGAAAACGCGGGCAAAATCTACGACAGGGAACTCGGACCATGCGGCGAAAGCAGGTTCTGGGCAGGGTGGTCAGCGGGAGCGTTTTTTCTGGGAGACTATTTGGGGGTGAATGGACTTCCGGAAGGCATTAGTTCGGTAGATTTGATGACTGGAGCGTCGCTCGACGAGTGGGACGCCTGGAGCCGGGGACTGAGTGGATTTGCCACTACGATGCTGTACGCTGCCCCTGCCTTATCGCAATTCAAATATGCGAGCCCGCCTAACTCCCCCAGCGGGCTAAGGGGAGTTGGCAGGAGTGTCAATGCCCCGAGTATGTTTTCGGTTCCAAATCAAGGCGGAGGGCGTGTTTGGCTTTCTACGACAACGATTGTACAAGACGACTTTGCGAAGCTCGTCACCTTCGGAAAGAATAAAGGTCAAGTCACTGTGCTTACAGGCACGCACGGTACGCAATCAGGTACTTTTATTCCTGAGCGCGCATTCTTCAATGAAGACCTTTCAACATGGGCGGCCCAGACGCGGAACGTCAAAATTATCGATGTGACCAAGTTAACGCCGAGGCAATTGCAGATTGTAATAAATCGAGAAGGTCGAGTCGTATGTGCTTGGTGTTATAGTGAAAAATCCATCGCAGTCCAATCAGCATTAGGACATTAGATTTCGAGACCTATGGCATTCTTTCCTGACATGTCGCCGTATCGCTACCACCAGTCGGGTAATCGACCAAATACACTAAATGTCGGGTGGATTGATGCGGAGAAGGAATTCCCTAAAGGATCGGTTCCGGATGTGTTTGTCAGAAGGCTCTGGCAGTTCTGCAAGATTCCTATGGTGCAAACTCGTGGCTTCCATGTTTGCAATCTCTGCAACATGCCCAAAGAGGTCGTCCCGTTACTGGAATATGAGGGGCAAACTCTTAGGTTTGGTAGTGCGGAAATTCGAGTCCTTGGTCTGAATGGAATTATTTACGCCGCTCCCAATTTGGTTTTTCACTACGTAAGGGATCATGGGTACTTGCCTCCTCAATCGTTTGTTGATGCCGTGCTTGCTGAACCCGGTCCTGAAACCGAATCGTATTACAAGCAGCTCAAGGCATTGGGTTTGTGAAATGGTGCTGTGCGCAATTGACGATATTATTGGCCTTTGTTGTTACGGATTAAATTCCCACCGTAATCGAGATACTTGCCGAGGAATGGACTTGGAGGATTGATGAGCATACTTGAAACGGGTAGCGAAAATCAGCCAACTGCTGTTGACCTAGTTTGATGGTCACCCAGACGCATCTGGCGCATGTGTGGTATCGGAACAAGCGAGAAAGGAAATGGCATGATACTATTGGCCGACGTCTTAGCCGTCATGAAAATTGGATGCATCTCACCGAAGCACATTTGTGAACCGGCACGCTAATCGACAGACTTATTATCCGTCATGAACATTCGGCCCTTTATTGTGGTAGCCATGTTGTTTGCTGCAGGTTGTGGCCAAGAAACCGCGTCGGAACAACGCCTTGATGTGGCGGTCAAGAACCACACGGCAATGATGTTGGACAAAGTCAATATTCGCTTTGGAACACATAGCTCGTACCCGGGAATTTTGTCCGCAAACGCAATTGCAGTTCACATGTTCTTCGAGCCAGATATCGGTGATTCGGCCGAGGTGACCTGGGTTGAACCCGGTGGCGTGGTAAGAACACAGACCGTAGCCCTGGCTGGTGTTTACGACAAAAAGAAAGCTGGTCGACTCACCTTTGAAATCGGGCCGACCAACGTTGCTGTGAACTTTCAGGATTTGCATTGATGCTGCAAACGGGACGAAAAAGGGCTTAGTCGAAAAGGGGTCAAGACGGGGTCAGTCGAG
>CAZIGP010000860.1:0-1950 GCA_964538425.1 uncultured Pirellulales bacterium
TGAAAGCGGACCAACGACGCAGGTTGTGGCTTTACTGAGCGGATATTTCTTGAGGACGGCGGCAATTTCGACCAACGAAACTGCTTCGACGGCGTCTAAATCATCTCGCACACTGCGATATTCTCGTCGCTGAATCCAATTTGCTCCGACGGTAAATAGCCGTCCGCGGGGGCGTTCACTGGAAATGACTAAACGGGAATTGATTTTGCTTTTGGCTTGATCGAGTTCGGCTTGTGTGATGCCGGAGCTTTCGACTTCTTGATATACCTTGCGGATGCGCTCAAGATTTTCCGCAGCAAATTCGGGGTCGCTGCTCATGTAAGTGAGAAACATGCCAGCGCCGATGTAGTCGTGATGATGCAAACTGCAGTGTTCGGCCAAGCCGGGATCGACCAATTCCCAATACAAGCGGCTGCCGGAATCGTCGCCGAGCACGGTTGCTAAAATCTTCGCGGCATAGCGATCGGAATCGTTGGCCGAAGGACCAGGGCTCATCATCATGCCATATTCTTGAACCGAAGTTTCCTTGTGGACAAGATGAAAACCCAGATTCGGATTGGCCAGCGGCGCTTCGCGGGGTGAATCGACTGGTTTCCATGCGCCGCAAAGCTTTTCAGCCGTGCGACAGAGTTCGTCGAAGTCGATTTTTCCAGAACCAGCGAGCACAATATTTTTGGGATTATAGCGGCGGGCAAAATAATCGCGCATTTGCTCGACTTGCAAATTGCCAACACTTTCGGCAGTGCCAAGCACACTTTTGGAGAGCGGGTGGGAACCGAAATACCAAGCTCGACATTTTTCATCTGCGCCGTAGGGGGGCTGGTCTTCGTACATTTTGATTTCTTCGAGAATTACTTTCTTCTCAGTGTGGAAATCATCGTCGCGAAGTGCCGGACGGAGAATATCGGCGAGCAACTCCACCGTGGCGGTTTGATATTCGGGCAAGACCGCAGCGTAATACACGGTGTTTTCTTCATTGGTGAAGGCGTTGTAGTGAGCACCCATCTCATCGAACTCGCGGTTTACATCATCGGCGCTTCGCTTTGGAGTGCCTTTAAAAACCATGTGTTCAAGAAAATGGCTTACACCGGAGACTTCATCGGTTTCATCCCGTGAGCCGGTATTGACGAAAAAGCCAAGTGCCGTGGAATAGGCTTCGTGCGTACATTCGGCGACAATTTGAAGGCCGTTTTTCAGTTCGGCCATGCGAAATTCGGGCATAGTGGAAAGTGTGTTTTGGTGTCCAGGTGAATTACAGTCGTTTCACTTCAAGAGCGTTTGGGCCTAGGGTAACAACGGTGAAATCTTTCGGCGGATTGGCCTCTAAGTATGCGTTGATCGAATCGACCGTTAAGGCATCAACAAGTTGGCCGAGTTCCTGCAATGTTCGCGGGTGGCCAAGGTGAAACCAATCGCGGGCAACGGCCCCGCTGCGAGCCGAGCTGGATTCGCCTTGCATGATAAGTGAGCTTTTTACGCGGGCCTTCAATCGTGCCAGCTCTTCGGCGGCGATGCCCTTCGTTAGCCGCTGCAATTCGCCAAGTGTTACGTCGAGCGTTTCTTGGGCTCGTTCGGCGCTGGTACCTGCGTAACACAGAATGCAAGCTCGATCGCGTTGCGTGTGGTAGCTGGCGAAAACCGAGTAGCACAAGCCGCGTTTTTCGCGTACTTCGGTAAATAGCCGTGAACTCATCCCACCACTTAGCACGCCAACGGCACCCGACGCACGAAAATAATCGGGATGGCGATAGGGCACACTGGGGTAAGCAATGCCAATTTGTGTTTGATTCGATTCGTGGGTCAGGTGTTCGATTTGTTTGCCAACAGGCCCGTCACCAGGTTGTTCAACGGTTTGCGATTTCCAATCGGCAAATAATTCGCCCACTTGGTCTTTTAATGCCGACCAGTTATTTCGACCTGCTACACCAATGATTGTGCCGTTGGGACGAA
>CAZIGP010000861.1:0-1937 GCA_964538425.1 uncultured Pirellulales bacterium
ACGCCTGCTAGAGCACCGCCGGCCATCATTTTGGAGCCGTAAGAAAAGCTTCCGTTGCGATCGGTCAACTGAGTAAAGCTAAATTTGTCGCTTTCGCAACTTACGAGAGCGCCAACGACAGGCGAACCGTCGGCCATAGTGATGTCAGCATGAATGGCGTAGTAATTTTTCGACCCGGCGAAGTACCAATACAATCCGATCATCGTTGTGAGCAATAACAGGGCTATAAGGCGATAATCGCCAAGCAACCGGCCGGACTTGCCACGTAAGGGTTCCCAGGGAGTTTTCCACACCAAGGCGTCACGCTCGGACGACTTCGGATCGGGATAGAGCCAGGAAAAAACAACCAGCGCGACAACGGCGATGAGAAACATAAAAACCCCGCTGATCATCGCATGTACATTCCAAGGGCCCTTTTCTGACCAAACTAGGTTCCATGTTCCGCCATCGAGTGCGACGTATGGAATGCTCCATTGACCAACTTTGAAGAAGTCAATCACAAAGACCGCCGTTCCCAGACATGCCCCACTGAGCATTGTGATGAGGGCCGCTTTGGACGAAGTTCCACGCCAGAATACGCCCAACAGAAAAACTGCCGTCACAGGGGGCGCCATGTAGCAGATTAGATCGTTGACGCCTTGGAAGATTGTTTCAAAGCTACCGACTAAAGGCGACCAGAGGATGGCTAAACCCATGGCGATTGCCGTGACAATCCGTCCGATCAAAACTAAGCGGCCTTCGGACGTTTCTGGCCGCCATCGTTTGACAATATCGTAGCTAAAGACCGTGGCAATAGAATTCAACGCAGCCGACACCGAGCCCATCATTGCTGCTAATAAGGCGGCCGCCATAATCCCCTTCATACCCGGTGGCAGAGCATGGTTGATCAAGTAGGTCAAAGTGTCTTTGGGATCGGTTAACGGATCGGCGTAGACTCCTTTGTTGATTAATCCGAGACAGAGTAGCCCCGGTAGCACGAAGATAAACATCGGCAATATTTTGATGAAGCCGGTCAGCAGCGGTCCGAGCCTGGCGTGATTTTCATCCTTGGCGGCCAAGACACGTTGCACAATAACTTGGTCGCAACACCAATACCAAAGGCCGATGACGGGGTAGCCGAGAAACACAGCCCATTTGGAGAGACCAGTTGGATCACTGCTTGGTCGGATCAGCGAGAAATTAACCGGGTGGACGCTTTGCTGAAGCCCTTCCCAGCCTCCCACTTGATGCAGGCCGAAGAATGTGATGGCAATCGAGCCAGTAAGCAGAACGACTGTTTGGATCGATTCGGTCCACATGACGGCCAGTAATCCACCAACGATGGTGTAAAGACCGGCCAGCCCGGCCGCCACAAAAATGCAGACATTTGTGTCGATGCCAAACATGCCGTGCAACACGCGGCCACCGGCGTAAAAGGCGAACCCGATGTGAATCACGATCGCCGCCCCGATCGACATCAGTGTAAGCCAATCGCGGCATGCGCGACTGTAACGCTTTTCAAGGAAATCGGGCAGCGTTGTCACTCGCGAACGAATATAGAATGGTGCAAAAAATAGTGACAGGCAGATGAGTGTGAACGGAGCCATCCACTCGAAATTGCCGTAGAGTAAACCACTTTTGTAGCCGCATTCCGCAAGACTCACCAAGTGAACTGTCGAGATGTTTGAGGCAAAAAGCGCCATGCCAATCACCGGCCACGTGAGAGTTCTGCCTCCGAGAAAGTAAGCATCCCCCTCGTGGGATTTACGGCGTACTCCGGCCCAGCAACCAATGCCTACGATGCTCACCAAATAGATGAGAATGACCGCAATGTCGATCCATCCGATGTTAAGGTTGGGCACAGGTTCGTGCATGAGAAAACCCCTTTTGGGCTTCCGATGATCGGAGAGACCCAAACATCATTCGTTACAAAATCATTCAGAAGACGGCAGATAATG
>CAZIGP010000862.1:0-1927 GCA_964538425.1 uncultured Pirellulales bacterium
GCCGCCTAAGCGACATAGAATCCGACCCTCAATATGATCTACTTTTCCCACACTCCAGTCGCATCACTCACAGATTATGTCGGTTTGATTTGGCGTCGTTCCAATACGGCCTTCTCGCGAAAGCAGGGCGGCTGGATGTATTTGATATGGTCGGGGCTTTAAATCCTAGGCAGCATCGAAGCTACCGGAGCAAGTGGAAGCAGCCAGTAACAGGAGAACCTAACTGTATAGAAGACGGCGCTAGGACGTTCCATGTTTCTCCCAACTTACTTTTCGGAGCCCTCCTCGGGTCGACTGCAGGAAGTGGAGCGATCGTTGCGATTTAGCAAGATCAAACGGTTCTGGAAGAAATTCCGTAAAAGAAAAGGCCGACTCAAGTTGCTTTATGCGACCTTTATGGGCCTTATTGTTTCGCTTCTATCCGATTTTGTGTGCTGTAGTGATTGAATCAAATAGTGATGAAAGTACGTGACAGCGGAATGCCGGAAGAATCTTATTGGGAATCATTGTTTGATGTCCCTCTGATTCTGGGCAAATTCAACATCGAACGATTCCAAGACGTTGCCGAGTTCGGCTGCGGGTACGGCACGTTTTCCGTTCCTGTAGCTCAAGCGATTCGTGGGACTCTCTACACGTTCGACATTGATCCGGCGATGGTAAAACGAACCTTGGAACGTGGCACAGGTCTAAGGATCGTCGCCAATATTCGTGACGTAACGGAACACGGATTCGGAATGTTGACCGATGCGGTAATGCTATTCAACATTCTTCATTGCGAGGAACCAGTTCGCCTCTTACGACATGCCGCCTCGACAGGCGGGGAAATACTCGTCATTCATTGGCGGCATGACATTGAGACGCCGCGCGGCCCTGGCCCCGAGATTCGGCCAAAACCAGACGAAATTGTTACGTGGGGTTCGCAGGCAGGCTTGGTAGCAAGCGACGTTATAAACCTACCACCCTGGCACTTTGGGATGATGTTGAAGAGGACCTGACTTTTGAGGCAGGCCGAAGACTCTTGAGTCAACTCGTTATTTTTAGGCAATGCCTCTGTTGCATGTGCCAGCCCGTGAAACGGTCAGCGTGGGATGCACGTCCCTTTTCAGTTGGCGCACCGGTAAACGCATGGCTGGAGGTAACGATGCAGGGGTCGAATTCTCGTAAATTGCCCCTTAATCTAATGGCAAGCGAACTTTACGCACTCGAAAAGAGCGAACTGTCCTGATGCCTCGGCAACTTGTGTTTTCGTTCGCTTCGGTGAGCTGGTATGTTAGGGCGTGCATCAATTTTCCCCGGGTGAAAGTTTACCTGTGCCATACCAGTGGACCAAAACGTGGTCGCGGCTTCTCCTCGGTGGTTTTCCTTGGCGAATGGCAATTGCGGCCGCGTTGCCGTTGGTCTTGATTGTGTTTGGCACTGTGGGCTATTTGCTCATTGAGGGCTGGTCCCTGCTCGATGCCGCTTACATGACGGTCATCACGCTGACGACGCTGGGCTTTCGCGAGGTGCATCCACTGTCGTCCGCTGGAATGATCTTCACGATGCTGTTGTCGCTGGGCGGAATCTATACACTTTTTTTCGCGGCCACCGCAGTGATTCATAGCATCGTGCGCGGCGATCTGGCCGAATACTTTGGGAGCCGACGGATGGAAAAACAACTCAACCACATCAGTGGGCACTGTATCGTGTGCGGCTTCGGACGGCTGGGCCAATTGGTGTGCCATCAGTTTTCCGATTCCGGTCTACCCTTCGTGGCTATCGATCGAGACAGCCAATTATTGGAGGGTATGGAGTTCTCTGGCGGTCATCTATTGCACGGCGACGCGACGTCTGATGATGTATTGCAACGGGCAGGTGTGGAGCGTGCCCGAGGTTTGATCGCGGTCGTGGGCTCGGATGCCGACAACCTGTACATCACCATGAGCGC
>CAZIGP010000863.1:0-1658 GCA_964538425.1 uncultured Pirellulales bacterium
ATTACCTTGCTCAAACAAACGAAGCTGCACTTCGGGAATCGTCACTCCCGAAAGCGACTGCACCCATGCGGCCGACGTAGTGATCGGCACTAGCGCTGGCCGAGGAGGAACAACTGTGTGTCCAAGCGATTTGGCCCAACGATAACCGTCTCCGGTTGTTCCAGAACCCGGGTAGGATTGACCACCGCTGGTGATAATAATTCGCTCAGCCACTAATGTTCGGTTAGGCGTGATCAAGCGAAAGGAATTGCCATTTCGCTCCAGGCTGGCCAGTGGCTCTTCGGTTGCCACTTCGCAACCACTACGATCTAACCTCGCAGTAAAAGCCGCCAGCACATCAATCGCTCGATTACTTACGGGAAAAATTTTGCCGGTTTCTTCGACTTTTGTAGGAACACCTTCTGCTTCGACCAAAGCAACCAATTCATGCGGACTCAGCGCGGCCAATGCGGAATGTAGAAACCGGCCAGGTGGCCCATAGGCCGCTACAATGCCCCGAGCATCAGTGTTGTGAGTGAGATTACAGCGAGTTCCGCCCGACATCAAAATTTTGACGCCGAGCTTGGAATTTTTCTCGAGCAGCAGCGTATGGATGCCGCGCGACGCAACTCTTTCTGCAGCAACCAGCCCGGCAGCGCCCGCTCCGATAACAATAACTGGCCAGTGATGCATGAATTAAACTCTGCTAGTTCTGCTCATTGAAACAAGAGTTAAACGTGAGGGACTTTCAGCAACGCGTGAGAATACCGCATTCTGGACGCTAAATGGCAGGGCGCGGTAAACTTTTCCGCCTGGAGGAAGCTCGGCGGTCGTAGGGGTTGTTCGACAAGAAGCGAAAACTCACTAGAAAATACCTGTGACGAGTCGATTCCATCATTGTCAAGATGGATGATTCCGCCCGTTAATCCCGCCTAAAGATTCCTGCCGCGTTTAAAACGCACCAATTCCCGCCAGTCATTCCCGCCTCTCGGCCACGGCCTTTCCCCAGGGCTGTGGCCGATTTTATTTACTAGACTAAGCCGAGCGGAACTTCTGCTGCTGGGCGGCGTGGCTAGATAGCCTCTTGACGTTAAGCTAGCTCCGTCAAGAATAAGAGTCTTCCGCTTAGGCAGACCGTGTAAAGTTTAACGATTGGTCGATTTTGATGGCTGTTTTAGCTCAAGTCCCCGATGCCGCAGGCCGATTCGGCGCGTTTGGCGGCCGGTACGTGCCAGAAACGCTGACCGCAGCTCTCGATGAACTTGCGGTCGCTTACGAAGCAGCCAAAAAAGACACTGCTTTTCAGCAAGAACTTAATGAGCTGTTAAAAAATTATGTCGGCCGCCCTTCGCCGCTGTATCATGCCAAGCGGCTTTCGGAACATACCGGTGGCGCTCAAATTTATTTGAAGCGCGAAGATCTGAATCACACCGGGGCGCACAAAATCAACAACACGCTCGGCCAAGCATTGCTCACTTTACAAATGGGCAAAAAGCGTGTGATCGCCGAAACTGGCGCTGGCCAACATGGTGTGGCAACTGCCACTGCGTGCGCGCGGTTTGGCCTGGAATGCATTGTTTATATGGGCGAAGAAGATATTCGCCGACAAAAGCCAAACGTCTTTAGCATGAAGCTGCTTGGCGCCGAGGTGATCCCGGTCCATTCCGGCACCGCGACCT
>CAZIGP010000863.1:1668-1908 GCA_964538425.1 uncultured Pirellulales bacterium
CGGTCACCAGTGGCTCACGAACCTTGCGCGATGCGATTAATGAAGCGATGCGCGACTGGATGAGTTCAGTGCGCACAACACATTACATCCTTGGCTCGGTGGTCGGCCCACATCCATTTCCAGTCATCGTGCGCGATTTTCAATCGGTCATCGGCAAGGAAGCTATTGAGCAATGCCAAAATCAAATCGGCCGCTTGCCAAACTTGGTGGTTGCTGGCGTCGGTGGTGGCAGCAATGCGG
>CAZIGP010000864.1:0-1900 GCA_964538425.1 uncultured Pirellulales bacterium
CAGTGCGCTAGAACATTCCGCAGCAGCCGGGAGAAACCTGAATTGAACCAATCAATTTAGACCCGCTCCCGCAGGGTGTCAAGGAGCGTTTTAAGGCCAAAAGTAGTAGGAAAACTCATATGCCACAGCCGAAATTGGCCATAAAAGCAACGAAAGGCAGGCTGCCCCACCTGCCTTCCGTCGGACGTATTAATCTATGGTCCGGCAGAGATCATCAGCGGGTTACTTATTTGGGCAGGCCTTCGTTCTCAAATCCCGACTTGGCTAGCTGCTTACGAATGGTCGAAACGATGGCATCACCAAGTGTGTCACTGCCAGCCGATTTGGTATCAAGCTTTCGCTGCTCGGCAATGTACTTTTCACGCTCGGCGGTCAAGTCGTTGATTTTCTTTTGAATCTCCGCCCGCTTTGCAGCCGCATCGTCCACGCATTTTTGTCGTTCGGCCAAGGTCATTTTTTGCAGCGACTCGGGCAAATCTTCGTCTTTGAGCTTCATGAGAATCTCAGCGTCGGCTTTCTTGGCATCGACGAGGTCACGAGTTGTATTGCAGTAAGCACTGTTTGCCTTTGTAACAGCACGGCTTGCCGCAACACCTTCGCTCACACCGAAAGCATTTTTATCTTGAACAACTTGATTCTCGGCACACTTCATGCGTTCTAGCTTGGCTCCATACCAGAGATATGTGCCATTCAACTCCCCACTGAGTTTAATGATGATTTCATCCTGTGGGCATTTAATATGTACGATGGCGCGGTCTTGATCGATATTGAAAAACTCGCCTTCAGCCAGTTGTGCACCATTTTGCCATTGGCCGTTCACGCCTTCGCTGTGATTGCCGCAGTGAATAGTGTTGACCACGACACCTTTTTCGATCGCTCGCTTACAAGCAGCGCGATAATCGACCGAGCCTTGCGTGAATGGTTCATTGCCCGCGATGAAAATGGCTTTATAACTATTCTTCGCTTTCGACCAATCAAGCCGTGTGATGGCTTCGTCGATGACTTGGCCGCAATACTCATCACCGCCGCTCGTGGTAAGGCCGAACAGGGCCTCGGAAAGCTTATCCAAATCGTCGGTGAGCGGCACAACTTGGCGGATGTAGCCTTCCGATGCAGGCAGCCGCGTGTTGCCATATTCGAACAATGCAACTTTGAGTTCCGGCGTTTGGCCATTTTTCTTGGCTTTTGCAAATTGCTGCACGATCGTCCAAAGCTGCGCCTTGGCTTGCGAGATCAGCCCGTCCATTGAGTTGGAAGTATCCAGCAAAATTGCTACATCAACCGCCGGGCGCCTTCCTTCGAACGGAGGTTTTTTAACATCCTCGACCGCTTTCGAAGTTCCGACGGTTATCGTCACCGATGTCGGTTCCGCCTCTGCGCCGGTCACCAATATTGCACCCACTAACCATGCCGTACCCAGACCAGTAAGCCGTAACATGCCAATCTCCTTTGCTTTGATAAGAAATTTGGATAGACCTTGCCGAGATATTTCGACGAGCAGGGGTTCGAAAAAGTTCCCGCTGGCCGTAGAAAAAATTTTTCGACAACCACGACACTACTGGATTATGCGGCGATAGACACGGCCAAGACAAACAGCAGTTACATGGCCGTTACAGATGGAGAAGTTAGGTGGAAAATCGTTTCGCCGATTAGAAAAGTGTATGCGACCCAGTCAGGGAGAGGACTTCTTACAGCAGAAATCTACTAGGCAGTAAACATTACCGGTGCACTTGGGGTAAGTTCCATGCTTGTCGTGCAGAATAAATGCGTGCGCGAGGCTCTGCTAGTACGAAATCTGCATTTGACGATCTCATGCTGGCTTCGACTACCGGTCGAATTCCCTGCAAGCCACGGGCTTTGCGAAGCATGATAAGTAAGTTCTCGATATCATCGTGAACCT
>CAZIGP010000865.1:0-1893 GCA_964538425.1 uncultured Pirellulales bacterium
TGGTTGCGGCAAGACGATTGTTGCTGTTTACGCCATGTTGCAAGCCGTCGCTCATGGTGCGCAAGCGGCGCTCATGGCCCCGACGGAAGTACTTGCTCGACAGCATTTACGAACGCTAACCAAGCTACTCGAAAAAAGCCGCGTGCGAATGGCTTTACTCAGCGGTGGATTGACTGCCAAAGAACGTGAAGACACGCTGCAAAAGCTCGCTGCTGGCGAAATCGATATCGTTGTTGGTACCCAGGCGATTGTCTATGGAGATGCACAATTTAAAAAAATTGGACTGGTGGTCATCGATGAGCAGCACAAATTTGGCGTCCGACAGCGAGCAACATTAAAACAAGCGGGCGCTGACCCACATTATTTAGTGATGACTGCCACGCCAATTCCTCGCACTGTGGCGATGACGCTGTATGGCGATCTTGATGTTTCCAACATTGCCGCCGCCCCTCCAGGTCGTCAGCCGGTAAGCACCTATCTTGCTGAAGGCGAAAACCGCGCAAAATGGTGGGATTTTTATCGCAACCACTTGCGAGCCGGCAGGCAGGGATACGTGATCGTACCGCTGGTTGAAGAATCAGAACACTTCGACACTGCAAATCTCGAAGCCACATTCGAAGAACTAGCCAATAGTGAACTGGAAGCTTTTCGTCTCGGTCTTGTTCACGGCCGCATGAGCGCAGAAGAAAAAGACAAAGCTCTTAGCGACTTTGCCGCCGGGCAGACGCAAGTGCTCGTTGCCACGAGCGTTGTCGAAGTTGGCATTGACGTTCCCAACGCTACATTGATGACGATCCTCGGCGCTAACCGCTTCGGTTTGGCCCAGCTTCATCAAATGCGCGGCCGAATCAGCCGTGGCAAGTTCTCTGGCTACTGTTGTGTGTTTGCCGAGGAACCCAGCCCTGATGCAATGAAGCGGTTAGAAGCCTTCGTAGAAACAACGGATGGCTTCAAGTTAGCCGAGATTGATTTCCAACTCCGTGGCCCTGGCGAACTCCTTGGTACAAAACAACACGGCCTACCTCCGTTTCATTTGGCCGATCTCAAACGGGATACTGCGATTGTGAGCGAGGCACGTGAGGACGCAAAGCAATTGGTCACCGACGACCCAGGCCTCGCCAAACCAGAACATGTGAAATTACGAAAACTTGTGCTCACGAAGTATGGTCAAGCGCTCGATTTGGGCGATGTTGGTTGATGAGATAGCACATCATCAATCTTTATAAAAAGTCTGAGTGAACCGAAGCTAGCACTGCCGGACTCTTCAGTGACGCAGAAAAATCTATCCGCGAATTTGTCAACTTGCCGCTAAGATCGCTTCCCCTGTGGTCCACCGATTGCCATCGCGCTCCACGCGATGATAGAGCGTATCGCGTTCGATTGGTTCGCGGCCGGCTTCCACAATCAATCGTCGAATTTGTTCAACCGATAATACTTCGGGCGTCGTAGCGCCGGCATCATGGTAAATGAGTTCGTGCCGTACCGTGCCGTCGAGGTCATCAGCGCCATAGGCTAATGCGGTTTGTGCCGTGCCGATGCCAAGCATGATCCAGTAGGCCTTAATGTGATCGAAGTTATCGAGCATCAGCCGGCTGACCGCCATCGTGCGAAGATCCATTAAAGCCGACGGTTTTTTAATGTGACTTAGCTTGGTATTTTCCGGATGAAACGCCAGTGGGATAAACGTTTGAAAGCCGCCGGTTTCATCTTGCAGTTCTCGCAACCGCAATAAGTGATCGATACGGTGATACGAATTTTCGATATGGCCGTAAAGCATGGTCGCGTTGCTACGGATGCCCATTTCATGCGCCGTGCGATGCGTGTTAAGCCACTGATAAGCATCGGCTTTATGTTCACAAATCTGCACGCGCACTTCATGATCAAAAAAATCTG
>CAZIGP010000866.1:0-1892 GCA_964538425.1 uncultured Pirellulales bacterium
ATCCGAGCTGCTCTCGGAGTTGATGTTTCAGCCCGCGATGGCCGGCTGCGAATCGAGGGGGCTGAACCGGCAGTGCTTAAAGCGACTGAGGTGTTTGAGCAACTCCGGACATTGGCTGACCAAAAAGGTGAAGTCGCCGAGCACGATGTCGACTTGGCATTGTCCCTCGTCAGTGGTCCGCCAGGAATTGCAGATCATCCACCGATTGCAGTGTTGCAAGCTGGGCGAAATGTGAAGCCGCGCACTCCCGGGCAAGCAGAATATGTTAAAGCAATTGCCGAGCATGATTTGGTGTTGTGCATTGGTCCAGCAGGAACGGGCAAAACTTATCTTGCAGTGGCAATGGCTGTAGCGGCATTACGGCAAGCAGCGATCCGCAAAATTGTCTTAGTGCGTCCCGCGGTTGAAGCAGGAGAAAGCCTCGGTTTTTTGCCTGGCGACTTGCAAGCAAAAATTAACCCGTATTTAAGACCGCTGCTCGACGCACTTCGGGAGATGATGGATTATGACCAAATTCGTCGTTACACGGAATTAGATGTCATTGAAATGATTCCGCTTGCCTACATGCGTGGTCGCACACTAAACGACGCATTCATTATCTTAGACGAAGCGCAAAATACCACGGTTTCGCAGATGAAGATGTTTTTAACGCGCATGGGCGCCAACTCCAAAATTGTCGTTTCCGGCGATACTACTCAAGTTGATTTGCCATCCCATGTGCGCAGCGGATTGGTTGACGCAATCGGCCGTTTACAAGGCATCAAAGGAGTAACAGAAGTGCGTTTGACAGGTCGCGATATTGTACGGCATCGGTTGGTACAAGAAATTGTGCAAGCTTACGATGAAGAACCAAAGCGGCGAAAATAAAGTTTGTTAGCTTGGAAGAGCTATTTGCTCAATCACAAGTGAATCGATACCTAAAGCTGTTTTTTAAATCCTGACTCCAACTACATGGCCAATAGCAGTCAAAAACGAACTCGCTCAGAACGTGTGGCGGCAATTGAATTGCCCCCCAACGTTGCCGAACGGCTATTGGATAGTTTGCAGCGTTTCGACGTGCTAACGCGGATTGCTTTATGCATTGTCGCTGCAGTTGCCATGTGGCTTTTCGTAGGTGGTTGGGACCCGCCGTTTGACTACCGAACGGGTTACGTGCCTGCTCGCGATATTGTTGCCAGAGTTCGTTTTCAAAAAGAAGATCCGGACGCGACGCGAGATGCACGTAATCGAGCAAAAAACCAGGTTCGATTTGTCTATAAGCAAGATTCTTCGTCACTTGTCCAATTACGTTCGGCGCTGAAAAACCAGCTTGTGGAAATTGCTAATGCGCCTTCGGCAGATGCGCTTCGTGAGGGCATTTGGCAAGGGTTTCTGCCGCCACCTATGGCGAATGTTGAAGTTCCCACTCCGGAACAACAAGAAGCCGATTACAAAGAATTTCATGATGCGCTTGCAGACAAAGACAAGCTGAGCAAAGTGGAAAAAGCAATCGACCGCGCATTCAATCCACTTGAGCAAAAAGGCTTGATCGAAAAACTGCAGCAAAATCACGATGAGGGAAATCAGACGGAAATTTATGTTCATCCTGTCGGATCAACCGACTTCTCTCAGGTTGTCCAAGTTTCAGACGTTTTATTGGGTGAAGCAACATCGAAATTACATGACCGCCTGCGTGAAGAACTCAATTCACCCGATTTAGCACAACATATCTTCCATTGGGTTAAGCCCAAACTGAAGCCAACCTTGGCAAAAGATGAAGAATTAACCATCGCTGCTCAAGACGAAGCTGCCAAAAAAGTTGCGACCCAGTTTGTGATTTTTGAGCCAGGCCATTTGCTTGGTCGTGAGCCATTAGTTCGATCCGGCGATCAGTTGGATAGCGCTGACATTCG
>CAZIGP010000867.1:0-877 GCA_964538425.1 uncultured Pirellulales bacterium
GCTCGATGTTCTTTTTTCAATAGCGGCATATCCAAATTCGTCGGTAGCGCCGTAAATTGTGCCACCTTTCACTCCCCCACCCGCTAGCCACATAGTGAAGCCTTTGGGGCCATGATCACGACCGATGGTACCTTGATTGGTTGGCAGCCGGCCGAACTCACCACCCCAAATTACCAGTGTGCTATCGAGCAGACCTCGCCGTTTTAAATCCGTAAGTAAGCCATAAATCGGTCGATCGGTTTCAGCACAATGCTCATCATGATTAGGTTTTAAACCAAAATGGGCATCCCAACATTGCTGCTGCGTGCTGCCGCCGGAATAAAGCTGCACAAACCGAACACCACGCTCAACCAATCGACGAGCTAATAGACACTGTCGGCCGAAATATTCGGTTTGCTTGTTGTCTAAGCCATACAGTTTTTGGGTATCCAGCGATTCGTCGTTCAGGTCGACAACCTCGGGTGCTGTCATCTGCATCCGAAATGCAAGTTCGTAGCTGTTAATGCGGGCAGACAATTCCTCTTCGCCGGGATGCAACCGCAAATGTTCTTCGTTTATCCAGGCGAGCATTTCCAGCCGCGCATGTTGTTGCTCAGAAGTGATATGAGTTGGTGGCTTGAGATCTACAATCGGATCGCCCACGCTGCGAAACGGCGTACCTTGATACGCAGGTGGCAGAAAACCAGAAGACCAATTTGGCGAGCCACCACTTGGTCCTCCACGATGATCCCAAAGCACCACAAACGCAGGCAAGCGATCGGTCTCAGCTCCCAAGCCATAAGTTACCCATGAACCGAAGCATGGCTTGCCTGGCAGCAGAAAACCGGTGTTCATTTGAAATAAAGCAGGAGCATGATTATTCGATTCAGCGTACATC
>CAZIGP010000867.1:887-1866 GCA_964538425.1 uncultured Pirellulales bacterium
TGGCTAACTCGGGAAACTTTTCCGAAATATCGATGCCAGCCTGTCCGTGCTTGGCAAATCGGTAGGGACTTTTGAACGCTGTATTTTTTGTTTCAGGAAAGAAAGCCACATCTTTATCAAACACCGGAATCGGTTCGCCGTGCCATTTTTCAAGTGCAGGCTTTGGATCGAATAAATCGACTTGACTTGGTCCACCATAGCAAAACAAGAAAATCACAGATTTTGCTCGGGACTCAAAATGTGGCGGTTTCGGAGCCAGCGGATTAAGTTGGCTCAGCGATTCGCCTTCTTTGGCCAACAACTGCTCTCGGCCAAGTAAATATTGCAAACCTAAGGTGACAAAACCTCCTCCCGTAGTCTGCAAAAATTTTCGACGATTCCAAACTGTAGGCCAGTGACTCCAATTACAAGAATGTTTGTTGAAATGCATCACGATTAAACCAACCTCCTCCGATCCATTTAATTCACGTACACAAACTCGTTTGTGTTAAATAATACATGACAAAGATCCGCCAATGCATTGCGACGAAGGTGTTCTTGCACCTGCAACTCTGCATTGATGTGTCGCTCTAATAATGATTGCATCGAGCTACGAAACCGCTGCTCAATAAATTCGATCGCTGTTCGACGCTCTGAGAGATTAGGAGATCTCGACAATGTCAACCAATAAGCACGCTCAACTTGTTTTTCCAGGCTATCGCCGGAATCGGCAATCACACGATTGGCCATCCACACTGCCTGCTCGTTAGTAAATTCGTCGTTCATTAATTGCAAGGCCTGCGTAGCCACCGTTGTTGCTTGCCTACACTCGCATGTCTGAGTGGTCGTAGGAACATCCAAGCTTTCCAACATTGGCACCGGGAGCGAGCGCTTGGCAAAAATATAGATGCTACGGCGCCAATGTTCCGGACCTTCCTTAATAACTTTCGGCCACTTGGTTTCTTGGCCAGCGGCAAATACCGTTGATGGAATGCGCGGT
>CAZIGP010000868.1:0-1839 GCA_964538425.1 uncultured Pirellulales bacterium
CAAATTATCGAGCGAGTCGTCGAAGCCTGTTGGCCCACACCAGTGACGGCAAAAATTCGGCTGGGTTGTGCCCGCGATTGCATTAATGCAATCGAAGTGGCACAAACCGTCGAATCGGCCGGCGCTTCGGCACTGACAGTGCATGGCAGAACAGCCGCCGATTATTTCAAAGGCCATGCTGATTGGGATAACATCGCTAAGATCAAACCGCATTTAAAACGCATTCCGCTGATCGGCAATGGCGACTTGAATTCGCCACAAGCCGTATTGAACGCATTTGAACGCTATAACGTTGACGGCGTGATGATTGCCCGCGCGGGTCTCGGTAAACCATGGTTGTTTAGCCAATGCGCCGCGGCTTTGCGAGGTGAACCCATTCCACCAGATCCAACCCTACAAGAGGAACGCGAGCTTCTCTATCACCATTATCAGTTGGTGTGCGATCGATTTGGCGAAGAGCGAGGTACGGCATTGATGCGCAAATTCGCCTGCTGTTATGCCCAAGGCCGACCAGGAGCCAGGGATTTTCGCGCTCACGTGGCCAGAGTTTCAACCCCAGCCGAATTTAATGAGGCTGTGGAATTACATTTTCCACGGTAAAATATCGGGAGTGAGCGTGAAGCGAACTAAGCAGCAACCACTTTAGCGAGTTTCATTTCTTTGCTAACATAGCCGCTCGCAATTCAGCCAATTCTCGCTCGTATCCCCCAGAAAGAATCGGAAATCGGCACCACGTTTTGGGATCCAGATTTTCGTCATCCACATGAAAAGACGGTGCGTATCGTTCACGTTTCCATTGGTTTCGGCACCAGAGTCGGAAAAACCGCTCAACCCAAGTTAACAGTTGTTCGCTCGAGTATTGGCGGAATTCAACCTGCATCAGTTTGAATACCTCTGCCGGGCTTCGCTTATCGCGAATGGCAGCACGCTCGATAGCATCGAGCAAATCATACGGCATTAAATCCGCCTCATCTGTTTGGCTGGCACTGTGGGGTCGTAGTTCTGCCGTTGGGGCTTGTACGTTCACTGCCTGAAGAGCGGAGATTGGCCCTAATTCCTTGGGTCCCGATGTTTCCAGCCAACGTAACCAGCGGCGCAAAAACGCTTTGTCGATGCCCGCGACAGGACTAATGCCGCCACTCGTATCGCCATCCATGGTTGCATAACCGACAGCCGCTTCCGAACGGTTGCTGGTTGAGGCAAGCAACGCACCTCGCACATTTGTAAGCAGCCATACACTGGGCGAACGTACGCGAGCTTGAATATTTTGGAGGGCTACGTCGTCGGTTTGCCAGGTAAGTTCGCGCCCGAGTGCTTGGGATACGACCCGAATGTAATCTTGTACCAGTGAGTCAACATCGAACTCCATGAACTCCGCGCCAATTGCCTCTGCGACTCCACGAGCAGCGTCGCGGGTAATACTGGTGCTATTGCGAGTCGATTGATACACGCAGGCCAATAATTGTCGAATGATCTCCCGTTCGTCACCAACCGACTGAATTTCGCTGAAATAAGATAATTTCTTCAAAAACTTCCCTAGTCCCAGTTCTGCCACACCGAGTCGTACTAACATCGCAACAAGGCAAGAAACAGCCGCCGAATCAGCGCCCCCGCTGATCGATACGACGAACCCGCGAGATTTGCTCTTCCGCATGTAATCGAACATCGCAAGCGAAATGGCTCGAGCAAATTCTTCTTCCTTCACTTGCAAGCCAGTTTCCCACGCAGCGCGTTCGACGGACTGCGTCGTGGGCTCGCAGTTTGGAAACGAAAACGAAACACGAATGCAATCATCCCCTTGTTCCGAAAGTTCCGGCATAAAACTTCCAGTGCGAGAAC
>CAZIGP010000869.1:0-1834 GCA_964538425.1 uncultured Pirellulales bacterium
CGTGCTCGTCGTCCGATGCACGGTAAGACGTCTCTCATTCATCATGACAATTGCGGCGTGTTCGCGGGTCTACCGAATCCGTTTGAGGCGACTCGCTATCACAGTCTGATCGTGCCTGAAGAAACTTTGCCGGACGAACTGGCCGTCGTCGCCTGGGCGGATCCAGAATCCCCCGGCCTGCCACGCGAAATCATGGGACTGCGTCATCGGAAATTTGCGACTCACGGCGTCCAGTTTCATCCAGAAAGCTATCTGACGGGCGACAATGGCATTCAACTTTTGCGAAATTTTTTGCGGTGTTAATGAATCCTTGACGTGCTCATGAATCAAAGGAGCGGTGTGATGCGTGGAACATTGTGGACAATCGGTGGGCTGCTGATAGCGGCCATCGGGTGCAGCGTAAGCGAGTCGGTCACCTCGACGACGAGCAGCACGACCGGCGGCGGGCCTTCGACGGTGACGAGTGAGAAAATGGCCTCGTCACAAGTTGCGGGACAAAAGCTGACATTCGCAGTCATCCCGAAAGGAACAACACACGAGTTCTGGAAATCAGTTCATGCCGGCGCACTCAACGCTGCTAAAGAAGTAGGCAACATCGAAATCTTGTGGAAAGGCCCGCTGCTGGAGAATGATCGCGATGGGCAGATCAGCGTCGTTCAAGATTTCGTCACGAAAAAAGTCGATGGGATCTGCTTGGCACCGCTCGACAAGCAGGCGCTCGGCGATGCGGTCAAGGACGCGCATGCGTCTAACATTCCAGTGCTGATCTTCGACAGTGCATTGCAGGACGAAAGCGTCATCGTCAGCTACGTCGCCACCGACAATTTCAAAGGTGGCCAGCTTGCTGGCAAACGGCTAGGCGAATCACTGGGAGGCCAAGGGAATGTCGTGATGCTCCGCTATAACGCGGGCAGCGAAAGCACCGAACAGCGCGAGTTGGGATTTCTCGATGCGATCAAAACGGACTTCCCGGATATGAAAGTCATTTCATCCGACGAGTATGCCGGAACGACACCGGAGTCATCGCTCGACAAGGCGACGCAAGTGCTAAACAAGCACAAGGAAGAGGTCAATGGCATCTTTGCCGTGTGCGAACCGAATGCCGCTGGTGTCCTCAAGGCTCTCGAAGAAACGGGCCTGGCGGGGAAAGTGAAATTTGTCGCCTTTGATCCCAACAAAGAGCTGATCCAGGGTATGGCTGACGGCAAAGTTCATGGCATCGTCCTGCAAGATCCGGTCACAATGGGGTATGAAGCGGTCAAGAAGCTCACGGCCCACATTCGCGGCGAGACGGTCGAAAAACGAATCGGCACCGGCGAGTACGTCGCCACTCCGGACAACATGACAACCCCAGAAATGGACAAGCTCCTGAAACCGCAGCAAGCCGATTGAGATTTGATAGCGCGGCGATACCGATCTTGCGGCAAACGCCGTTCTAGCCATAATGCCGCCCCAAACTGGTTCTGCCGATATCAATCTCGCTCAGCCGAGGGGGAAATCAACGGCCTTGCAGCAGGAAGTCTGCAAGCGTGCTTCCCCTCGATCGCGAGCCAACCAATTACCGGAACGCATGGATGTGGTGCGGTAAGTGTCAAGCCGATGTTGCGGCCGAAGTTTCTTCGGACAACCAACGTGTGTTTTGCACTGTCTGCGGTGAATTGCTCAGCACCGCCGCGACACCGCCAAAGCTACCCACTTCGGATACCACTGCGCGGATCAAAGATGCACACGAGTTATTGAAACGCTGGTCGAATCAGCCGTCTTCCGATCCATACGCTCCCATTGTTCCCAAGCCGAGTGTCTCCGCGAGTGGCAAAGTGCCCTCCAGCGGATC
>CAZIGP010000870.1:0-1827 GCA_964538425.1 uncultured Pirellulales bacterium
GCATCAAGCACGGCATCGGTATGCGCGGCCCTGGTGAAAAACAGTTGGAAGTTGACCGCCGCTTGGTTGAAAAACGGATTCACGACCTTAGCCAAGAACTCAAACAAATTCATCGCCGCAAAGAGCGGCAAGTGCAGGCAAGGAATGACCGGATGACGGTCTCGCTGGTCGGCTATACCAATGCCGGCAAAAGCACCCTCATGAACGCACTAACGGATGCCGAGGTGCTGGCTGAAAATAAGTTATTCGCCACGCTCGACACTCGCACCCGACGCTGGCAATTGCCAGGGTGGGGCCCGGTGCTGCTCAGTGATACCGTCGGTTTCATTCGTAACTTGCCGCACGACCTGATTGCCAGCTTCAAAGCGACACTTGAAGAAGCTCGGCAAGCCGACCTATTGCTGCATGTGGCCGACGCCAGCAGCGCGATGGCGGCAGAACAAATCTCCGCGGTCTATCACGTGCTCGAAGAACTTGGCATCGAAGCGAAAGATACGCTGCTGGTGCTCAATAAAATCGACGCCGTGCAAGATCGCGGTCAAGTTGAAGCGCTGAAAGCGCGTTATCCCAATGCTGTGCCTATTAGTGCACGGCGACGAATCGGCCTGGACCAACTGGCTGATAAAGTGAGTCGAGCGTTAAGCCATAACTTCCTCGACGTGGATGTAGAAACGGGCGTCGATAATGGCCGTCTGCTATCGTACCTCGCGGCTCACGGCGAAGTGCTTTCGCGGCGGTACAATGATTCGCGGGTTGTGGTGCATTGCCGCATTTCACAGCGAAACCTTGGCCGACTGCACGACGACAGCGCCATCATTCGCCCGCATTTCAATGGAAATGGGCATTCGAATGGGAATGGTCATGCTGCGTTGAATGGCAACGGCCACAGCAATGGTTTGCCGGCTGGATTGGTGTATCCCATTGAGATTGAAGCGCAGAGACGCTGAGATGCAGAGAAGGCAAATTAACTGAAGGGTATCCGGGATTCAAATTCGACAGGAAAACCCTTCCATCGACAAACTGTGGATGGATGATTGATTGCTAATTTGGTCGGCGAAGGGATTCGCCTCCTACAGGTGTGATTTTTCCATTACCTTTATTTACTCAAAGACAAATAAGCGGTTTGTTGCATATTGAAAAAGTTTTAAGCATTTGTATTTTGGAGCTTTGAATTTCGGGCTTGGCTTTTCTCCATTTCAAATTTCCACGAGCTCCTTCCCCTTCTCACCATCGATCCATCGTCAATGTCACGTTCTCTCACCGGTGCCCGCGCGATTGTTACCGGGGCATCGGGAGGGTTGGGACGGGAGATCGCTTTGGAACTTGGTCGCTGCGGCGCCAATCTCGTTCTGGTTGCTCGCCGGGAGCAGAAACTGCGTGAGGTGGCCGACGAAATCGCAAAACTGGGCGGCAAAGCTGAAATTGTCGGGGGCGATATTACCAGCCCAACCATCCGTCAGGCAGTTATTGAGACAGCTCAATCGGCTTTTGGAGGCCTCGACATTCTTATCAACAACGCCGGTGTTGGCGCCATCGGCCACTTTGCCGAGGCCGATGCCGAGCGGATGCGCCGGGTGATGGAGATCAACTTTTTTGGTCCCGTCGAATTAACGCGGATCGCTTTACCACTATTAAAAGTCGGACGCCAGCCCATTATCGTCAATGTTGGTTCGATTCTTGGCCATCGTGCTACCCCGCGCTACGCAGAATATTGTGCCAGCAAATTTGCATTGCGAGGCTGGACCGAAACGTTGCGTAATGAGCTGAGACCCGAGGGAATCGACGTCTTGTTGGTCAGCCCTGGCCCTACGCGCACCGAGTTTTGGA
>CAZIGP010000871.1:0-1814 GCA_964538425.1 uncultured Pirellulales bacterium
CATGTGCGTGGAAAGCTCTGCCTCGCTCGGGGCACGGCCGAGCTTCGCTTCGAGCGTTTTCATCCCTTCGTTCAGCTTGCTGGCTTTAGAACGCACAAGACGTGGAACCCAGTCCATGGTGCGTAGCTCGTCGAGCATGGCGCCGCGAATACGAGGAACGCAGTAAGTTTCGAACTTTACCCCACGCGAGAGATCAAACGCATCGATGGCATCCATCAAGCCGAATACGCCGGCCGAGACAAGGTCGTCGAGTTCCACGCCTTCTGGGAGCCTGGCCCAGATGCGGTCGCCGTTGTATTTCACGAGCGGCAGATATTGCTCGACCAACCGGTTTCTTAATTCCTGGCTGTCGGGATTTGCTTTGAATTGCAGCCAGAGTTCTTGAATTTCGTCTTGCGCGACCGCTGTTGACATGCCATCCTCCATGAATTTGCATAACCCGGCGTTTGGTTCTGGTTCGTCCTTGAACCTTTACTTCACGCTGCGCCGGGCCGCCGGCTTTCTGTAACCGTCAAAGTTTGCCGCTCCACTGCGTACCTTCGGCCTGTCCTAATATCGGCCGGTGGCAATCGCAGATTCAGCGAATTTTAAGTTTTTCCTGGAAACGAAACGAAGATAGTTAATTGGACCATTGATCGCGAGTTGGCCCGCGATTTGCTCGAACCGTCGCGCGGCCGGATTTCGCTCACTCATGAAGAGCGGGCGCCGGATGCTTGCATCTTGTGGTACAAACCCTGCCGCGGTGACTTCTAAATTCAAAAATTGTCTGCATGTTTGGGCAATTTGCCGATGCACGCCTTCGGCTTCTGTCTCATCGTGCGCTAGGTTCACAACCGTTTGAAATTTCAGATTAGGATGTTGATCGCTCAAGTGCTTGATAGCGGCGTAGCCGTCGAGAATCGTTTTGGATTCTGGAGTTACGACGAGCAGCACGAGGCCAGCCGTGTTCCAAAACCGATGGGAATTTTGGACTGGCTTACTACCGACATCGAATAAGATGACATCCGCAGCAGTCCCATCGGCAGAGTGATTGTTGAAATTGGGTGCGGTGAAACGGTCGAATTCGTGGTCGGCGCTGCAAACGATGGTTCGCAATTGTTGGTGATTGAGTGCTGTAGCAAGATTGGTGGCGATGGTTGTTGATCCCACGCGGCTAGCGGCGGCTGCAACGACCAAGTGAAATGGCGCAGGGACATCGGTTGCGCGGCGATCGTTGATTTGGTCGTGTTCCACGGACAACCGCAATTGAGCCATCTCGGTGAGGTCGATGCCTTGATCCAAAAGTGCCGGACGACGCGGCAAACGGCTGGGGACAATGACTTCGGCGGAAGCTTCCACCTCAATGCCACGTTCGCCGGTGAATAGCCCTAACATGCCTCCGGTGCGTACTTCGCGAGTGCGGAGCACAGCGGCATCGGGACCGAGTTCACGGCGCACCAATTGCAGCGCTTGTTGCATCGACGCAGCTCGGAAGGTTTTGATTTCCATACAGTTTTATTTAATAAATGCTAAGCGGCGGGTTGGAGAGTTTGCCAGTTTGCCGGTTCTTCGCTGCGTACCATGGCGAGTGATTCCACGGGCATATCACGGGTGATTTCGCCGTAGCTCAAGACTACAAGTCGCGGTAATTGCGATGACGTGATTTGTTTGAGTGCCGGGCGGATTGTTTCGGTCACCAGCACCACCGGCAGGTGATTTTCGCGAGCGAGTTGTGCCATGGCATCTGCCAGGGAACGGCACATCGCGGCAATAGTTTGGGGTGGTAAGCGAACCGTTAGGCCTTCGTGATTTGATGTAATGCCGGCAGCCAGTTG
>CAZIGP010000872.1:0-1812 GCA_964538425.1 uncultured Pirellulales bacterium
AACCCGATGCATATCGGGCGTGACGACAAATAGTCGCAATACGCGATCAAGCCAAATCGGCATTCGCACGTTGCTGTGGTTGAACATCGAAGTGGCGTTAAGCAGGACTTCAAAGATCAACACCGCCACGGCCGGCATTCCCAACAACACGATGGCAGCCGCTTTGATTCCCATCGAGAGCAGGATTTCGATCGTATGGAATCGCAGCCCTGTGGTCACGTCGATGTCCAGGTCAGCGTGATGAACCATGTGCAGCCGCCACAACGCGGGCACCGCATGGAACATGACGTGCTGCAAGTAAATCTCCAAGTCGAGAGCCAGCACGGATAGCACGACCGCCAGCCAATACGGCACCGCGATGTTGTTGAACAGTCCCCAACCACGTTCCTGGGCCGCGAGCGCAATGCCCACTGCTCCCAATGCAAACGCGACGCGCACCGCAATCGTGTTCACCACAACGAGGCTGAGATTGTTGAACCAACGCAGCGGCTTGCTGGCTGAAAGCTTGCGCCGTGGGGCAATGGCCTCCCACAACGCCATCGCAACCAGTACCCCAAAGAAACAGCCGAAGCGAATTAACGGCTCGTGTGTCATTTCGACTTGGGCTCTTCGGCTTTCTTGAACCCGGCTTTCACCAGTTCTTTGTAGCCGGGCTTGAGTGGTCGCACTTCATAGCCGAGCTTTTCAAGAATGTTGCCAGCCGTGACCGATCGCTTTCCGACAACGCAGTGCGTATAAATGATCTTGTCCTTGGGCAATTGCTTGGCGAGCGCCTTGGCGTCCACTCCTTCTTGCAGCTTGCTGAGCGGCAGAAAGACGGCACCTTCGATGTGCCCCTCATCCCATTCCTTCTTCTCGCGCACATCAACGAGAACGGCCTTCTCGTCGTTGATTTTCTCTTTGACTTTTTCGAGCGTGTCCTTGGTAAGTTCTGCGGCTGGTACGGACGCTCCAAAAACGATTACTACGATACACCACAGTGCTAAGCGTTTCATGGTCTTTTTCCGAGGTTAAGGACGATACGGAGGACGGCAGATTTCAGGCGGAGAGTCATAGGGCTTGTCGGGCGCTGGC
The DNA here is from genome assembly GCA_964538425.1 of uncultured Pirellulales bacterium. GTDB lineage: Bacteria > Planctomycetota > Planctomycetia > Pirellulales > JADZDJ01 > JADZDJ01. The sequence continues at coordinate 1,075 of CAZIGP010000872.1, forward strand.
GGCATCGGCGGTGTGCTGGCCACGCATCCCCAGGCTAAGGCCAATCCAAGCGCGACTGCTCCGGCAAGGATAGCGATGCGCCGTTCCGTACCTAATCCAATGCACATCGTCAGGACAACAAATATGGCCAGACTTTGCAGCGGCGCAACGCCGATGCCGAAGATGCCGCCTGGACATTCCAGTTTGCCGGAGATCACTAAGTATTCGTGAAAGGCGGCTATGCCCAGGCCCGCGACGGCCAGGGGAACGCAAAGTAGGCATAAGAAACCACTTTGGTAGCGATCAATCAATAAACCGACACCCAGCACGACCACAATCGCCATGACGAACGTCCGCTGATAAAAGCAGAGCGGGCAAGCTTTGAGCCCCATTCCGATGCTCAAATACAAACTCCCCGCCGTGCCCACGATCGCCAGGGCAAGTGCAAGGTAAGCCCATTGCGGCTTGCTGCGCGTCGGGCATTGTTCGGATGCTTCCATTGCCGGTTGCCCTTATGCGTTGCTGCAAGCGACCTTGGCCGTGCGCCGCTTTTCGGCAGCAATTTGTTCGCGGGTTCGTTTAATCACTCGGTCATCCCGGCCAAGCAGGCGAAGCATGTCGCGCACCAATCGGGGCCGGCTCAAGTAGTAACAGCGCAAAGCGCCGTCTTGGGCGAAATCGACTAGCTTAGCGTGCCGTAGCACGGTCAGGTGCTGCGAGACGTTCGCCTGCCGACAAGACAACAAATCTTCGATGTCG
>CAZIGP010000873.1:0-1798 GCA_964538425.1 uncultured Pirellulales bacterium
AATTTAAGCAATTCGTTGGTCGAACACCCAAAGCAGAATTGCTACATGTTCGCCTCGAACGAGCCAAACAACTTTTAATTGATACTGCGCTTCCCATCTCTCGAGTCGGAAAACTCTCTGGCTTTTCGGTCGCAAAATATTTCATTGCAGTATTTAATAAAAGAATAGGCGTTACCCCATTAGCTTTTCGCAAACGGTTTGGGCGATTCAACGGTATGAATGGAGATTCGGCATTGGGGGAATGCCGTGCTACAGCAAATTAAAATAGTCGAAGAAGGTATGGAGTTGATCCCAAAATTGATGAGCTTCATTACTAGGAACACAAGCTTGTTCCCTTAAAATATATGAGTTTTTATCGTTCGTTTGCCTGCTACCAGCGGCAACTGCTTGCAAACTATTTCTGCCCAGCATCATTACCAGTCGCAGAAACCACTTGCCTGCATTCTCGATTGCTGGTGTAAACTTGCTCTGCAGATCACCGTTATGGGCTGGTGAGCTAAATCGAAACCGCCATCTTGATAATCAAACGATGGCAAGTCGCTCATGTTCGTAATTATCTCTGTCTGCCGTGCCGCGATTTCCGTTAGTAAGCGTACTCATAATCTGTGGCACATCAGGCTTTTTAGGAAATCGTCGCCATCCTTTAAATTTCTACTGACTGAGAGTAAGTGAATTAGATTAATAACTTGTCGCCTTAAATTATTTAGTAGCCGCTGCCTCTGCGATGCAGAGAATGCATTTATTTACAAAAGTACTAGAGAATTAGGTGCTAGCAATTTGATTTGAACATCGGTCAGACATAACAAACTTTTGATTTATTTCGATGCCTAAACCTGCGGCATCAGGAAGTTGCATCTGACCATCGATGATATTCGGCTCGGGAAAAACAAGATGGGTACGAAGTGGCGAATCGTACAAACAGGGCGAAAGAAACTCAAAATACTCAGCATTTATTGTGGCTGCATGAAAATGTCGACCACAAGCAGCTGTGATGCCAGTCTTCCAACCGTGAGGAATAACTTGCACAGCGTGAAGTTCTGCAAGTTCTGCGATGCGTCGAATTTCAGTTAATCCCCCACAGCGATTGATATCAGGTTGTACTACGGAGACTTTTCCATGTTTAATCCATTCCAGAATTTCAAAGCGGGTAGCGGCATGCTCCGCACCACAAATACGCATATCACTATGTTGCGCGAGTCGGGCATGACCGATCAGGTCGTCGTGTTGTAAAGCAGCTTCAGCAAAATACAAGTTACAGTCTGTAACGCGATCAAGCACCCACTTAGCACTGTGCCAATCGCGCCAACGATAACCAAAATCAACCATCATTACAATTTCATCACCTAAATGCTTGCGTCCTTGTTTTATTGCTTCAACCAACTGACGATCTGTAGCTGTGTCATAATACAACACCTCCATCTTTACTGCCTTAAAGCCAATCTGTTTTGCCTTATCGAACAAGACAAAAGTTTCATCCAAAATTTTAGAAAGGGTACGCCCCAGGGGCATTCCAGGAAAAATTGTAGCATATGGCTTGAGGTACTCACGTCGTGCGCCTCCCATTAACTTGTATGTTGGTTGGCCAATTTGCTTACCTGCTAAGTCGTGAAGTGCAATGTCGATTGCCGAAAGTGCATGAATCCCTAGGCCGCGACGTCCTGGATATTGAGTTGCGTCATATAAGAATTCCCAAGTTGCGGTCAATTCTAGGGGATCGCGGCCAATCAGTAGGTCGACAGAATTTTGGCTCCAAATGTGAGCCGTTGGCATTTCAATAAACGCTTTGATGACCTGTGGC
>CAZIGP010000874.1:0-1758 GCA_964538425.1 uncultured Pirellulales bacterium
CAATCTATTACCTGAATAATCCCGGCCGATTTATTTCCGAAGCACGCCGAATATAACGACCTTCCGGTACATTAATTCTTTGTTCCGTTAATCGGCGTTGGCAAGGCTTCAACCCTAGCCCTCACAGCGTCCGTTATTTTGATGCCAATGAACTTCGATCGCTGTTTGAAGGGCATGGTTTTCAAGTACAAATTTTCGGAGCTTTTCCAGACCGAGCCGATTCTTTTACCATACGCATTGTTTCGTTGATTCGCTCTGTAGCGGTTCGCTTTCGGTTAATCCCCAAGACGATGAAAGGCAAGCTATGGCTTAAACGTCTTTTCTATGGACGTTTGGCAACGCTTGAGCGGGAAGTTCGCGACGAGATGGCAGTCTTAGCTTCCTTAACGGAACTCACCCGCGATCAGGCTTCTAGCCAATACAAAGTACTTTACGCGATTGCTAAAACAAACAAATATTTATCCGAGAGGATTGCCGCCTAATGAGACCAGATCTGCATGAAATGCCGCTCAAAAATAACATCGAAGAACCATGCTGCCCGAACACTCAGAAACTAGCTGCCCGTATTCGCCGCCGGGCTTTGCACATGACTAGCCGCGGGGGAAGTTCGCATATTGGCTCGGTCTTTTCAATGACCGATATTCTTGCCGTGCTCTATGGAAAAATTGCGAAGTTTGATCCCACGGAACCCCGCCACCCTAATCGTGATCGAATTATTTTGAGCAAAGGACATGCGGGAGCAGGTGTATATGCAGTGTTAGCGGAGATGGGTTTTTTTCCTTTCGAGAATCTCGACTCGCACTATCAAGATGGTTCGAAGTTAAGCGGACATGTTTCGCATAAAGGGATTCCCGGAGTCGAATTCTCAACAGGTTCTTTGGGACACGGCTTGCCGGTTGCCACAGGAATGGCTTATGCCGCGCAACTTCAGAATCAGCTACATCGAGTTTTTGTCTTATTAAGTGACGGCGAATGCGATGAAGGTTCGAACTGGGAATCGATATTGTTTGCCGCACACCATGGTTTGTCTCAATTGGTGGTGATCGTTGATTACAACAAATTGCAGAGTCTTGCCTCAATCGATGAGACGTTACGATTGGAGCCATTTGCTGATAAATGGCGTGCTTTTGGTTGGGCGGTAAAAGAAATCGACGGGCATGATCACGACGCGCTGGAGTCGACGCTTCGTTCAATTCCATTTGAAATCGGTCGTCCTAGTTGTGTCATTGCCCACACCACCAAAGGTAAAGGCGTTTCGTTTATGGAAAATTCAGTGCTGTGGCACTATCGCACCGCGCGCGGGGACGAATTTGAATCGGCTTTGACAGAGTTAACTACAAGTTGTGAATCATAAGGAATGCGTGATGCGTGAGCCATTTATTGAGCGTCTGACCCAACTGGCTGATCGTAATACACGATTGATGCTCGTGACAGGTGACTTAGGATTCGGTGTATTGACCGATTTTGCCAAACGCTTCCCTCGGCAATTTATTAATGCTGGTGTTGCTGAGCAAAACATGACTTCGCTTGCGGCGGGTTTGGCACTGGAGGGGTACATCGTCTTTACCTACTCCATCGCAAATTTTGCCTTCATGCGATGCCTGGAACAAATTCGCAACGATGCGGCTTATCATCGTGCCAATGTTAATGTCGTTGCCGTAGGAGGCGGCTTCAGTTATGGGCAGCTGGGAATGTCGCATCATGCAACCGAAGATTTAAGTATTATGCGTTCAATTCCTGAAATAACCGTGGTCAGCC
>CAZIGP010000875.1:0-1756 GCA_964538425.1 uncultured Pirellulales bacterium
GAAACGGCCGACTTAATTGCCAAGCTTCGCATCGTGCGGGCCAGGCTTGCTCAAGCGATGCTGCAATCGCAACGCGCCGATCGAAAACAATTGATTCGGGAATTGGAACAGGAGCAGCAAAGTTTAACCCGAGAATTAGGACGCGATCGAGGCACGGACGTGGCAGCCGATTCCTGGGTATCTATTAGCGACGTAAGAACTGCGATATCAGCCAAAAGCACGCTGGTGAACTTCGTGCGATTTGCACCGTACGATTACAAGGCAAAAAAACACAAGCCCTTCAAATATATTGCTTGGATCATTCCTCCAGCCGGAAAAAGAAACGTTCAAATTGTTGATCTCGGCCTGGCGGAGCCCATTGATGCAGCCGTCGGCGCTTTTCGCAAAGCGATGGATGGTTCGGAGCAGTTGATTAAGCAAGTAGGAGAGCAAAAAGCAGTCGACACAGTTGAAAAAACTCTTGCTCCATTAGTCGACTTGATATGGAAACCATTAGCTCAAGAATTGGCCAATGTCGATGAACTGATTTTGAGCCCCGATGGTCAGCTTTGGTTACTTCCCTGGAGCGCGCTGCCGCTAGGCGAAGGTAAGTTCCTGGTTGAAACTCACTCGCTGAGATACGTCATTAGCGGGCGGGAACTTGTCGATCAGCGACCTGCCAGCGGTCAAACTCAAAAGCCTGTTGTGATTGCAAATCCTGATTACAATCTGAATTTTACTCAAGATTCAAAATCCGCAGGTCCTGATCTTCTGACTGCACGTCGTTCGATGACTCGATTAAATCGTGTCGAGCGACTGCCGGGTACGGCCAAAGAAGCGAGTGCCATTCGTCACAGTCTGGCAAAGTACAGCAAGCTTGAGCCGGTTTTGTATTTGGACCGTGAAGCCACCGAAAATCGATTTAAGACGATCGTTTCGCCTCATGTGCTGGTACTCAGCACTCACGGATTTTTCTTTTCCGCGCAAGATGTCAAGCCTCCTGAAGGTCTTGATCAAATCGATCGAAATCGAGTTCCCCTGCCGTATCAACAACAGGGCAACTAATTGAAAATCCTCTATTGCGATGCGGCTTACTGTTGGCTGGGTGCAACCGATGTGAAACAGCAGACGCTGCTAGCGCCGAAGACGGTGTGTTGACAGGGCTTGAAATTATCAATACGGACTTACGCGGCACCGACTTGGTGGTGCTGAGCGCATGCGACACAGGAGTCGGCGAAGTTCGCAATGGCGAAGGTGTGGCAGGCCTACGGCAAGCATTTCAATTGGCCGGAGCTAAAACCATTTTGGCCACGCTGTGGCAAATTTCCGACGACGAGACCGTATTGCTAATGAACGATTTCTTCGGTTATCTGGCTTTGGGTAAATCTAAGGCCGAGGCATTACGATTGGCTCAGCTAAATCGAATCGCCGACCACCGTTCTCGTTATGGTGCCGCTCATCCTTCGTATTGGGCGGCATTTACGCTGACCGGCGTGGAATAAGCCGAAAAAACACCTGAACATACGGTTTGCGGCGATCGGCAGACCTGGCCAGGAACGAGCGGTTGGCAGGCTCAGGGAGATATTTCCCGGCCGGCTGGCCCCCTAGTTTTACGGCGGTGTTTTGGTATATTGCTGAACGGTCGGGAATATGACGATCTGATCTGTGCGGCACGTGGTTCGTTGGAATCCGGTCGCTGCGCCGCTCGCGCCTTTTCCACCTGGTTGACCACCATTGTTGGTCTCTTTCATTCGACCCTGAAAGCTTTGATTGGGTC
>CAZIGP010000876.1:0-1748 GCA_964538425.1 uncultured Pirellulales bacterium
ACTTGCAGTTTGGAACGTTGGCGGGCACCGTTCCGGCGGGAACCGTGATCGGCGAATCTCCACTCAATGAAGCGAACTTGAATGTTGATGTGCAGAACAACTTGATTGGCTTCCAGATTGGTTCGTATTTGAATTATCAGATCAGCAACCGGTTTAGCATCTTTGCAATTCCTAAGGTCGGCATCTTTGGAAACTATGTGACCGCGCACAACAGTTTGTATCGCGGAGACGGAGCACCGGGAACATTTGAAGACAGCGGAAATCGATTCGATTTACGCGACTCGACAAGCGTGTTCTCCGTATTGGCTTCGATCGACGTGGGACTCAACTGGCAGTTCCACAACAACTGGGGCATCATCGGTGGTTACCGCGTGGTGGGCGTAAGCGGGCTGGCTCTTTCCGACGATCAGATTCCGGCATTTCTGGCGGCGGAACAGGACTGGCGCGACATCGAAACCAACGGTGACTTGATTTTGCACGGTGCGTTTGCTGGAATTGAAGCGCGGTTTTAGGCGGATGGTTTGTTCGTGATCGTAGTTTGAATTTTGTCAGTGAACGTGTACTGTAAAAGCCCAGGGGGAGTGCAACCCCTGGGCTTTTTCGTTAACTCGCCGATTTTAAAATGCCGCCGCTCGATATTCTTTTCGAAGACGATCACTTACTGGTCGTCAACAAGCCGCCAGGGCTATCTACCCAAGCACCAGCAGGCATCGAATCGCTCGAACTTGGTGTGCGAAACTATTTGCAAAACAAGTTGCCAAGCCAAGAATCCCCAGCAAAACGTCACTACCTTGGCTTGCCGCATCGGCTCGATCGCCCGGTGTCCGGCGTTATTGTGTTTGCAAAAACCATCAAAGCGGCGCGAAAAGTTTCCAAGCAATTCGAGCGCCGTCGCGTAAAAAAAATCTACTGGGCAGCCGTGGCAGGAGTCGTTGAGCCTCGCGCGGGGACGTGGATTGACACACTCCGCAAAGTTCTGCACGAAGCCCGTGTTGAAGTGATTGCCCCCGGCCATCCCGAAGGTCAACAAGCCGTTTTACATTACCGCACTCTCGATATCACGTCGCACGGCTCGCTTTTGGAAATCGAATTAGAAACCGGTCGCATGCATCAAATACGGGTGCAAGCGGCCTCGCGCGGTTGGCCGATCATCGGCGATGTTCAATATGGCAGTCCATTACCCTTCGGCGAGCAATTCGAAGATTTGCGGCAGCGAGCTATTGCCCTTCATGCACGGCAAATTTCCTTCATGCCACCCGGTGAAACAGAACCTGTCACATTTACAGCACCACTAGCAGATACTTGGCAGACACTCATTCAAACAGCAGAGTGAATTGTTTTTCACACGACGATTGCCGCCACATACACGGCTACGAAGCCGATAAATAGCACGGTTAAGGCATGATAGCCAACGTGCAGCCACCAAGCTGTCAGAGAAGGCTTCACGTCGAATAGGCCTTGAAGCATCAATCGTGCTCCCCAAAACACCGCGCCATAAATGCAAATCGCCTTCGCCAGTGGGCTGCCAGCCGCAAGTTCGCTGTTCAACATCACACACACCAGCCCCAAGGCAATAATCGAGGCGGCGGTGTAGCCTCCGTAAGTCCAAATCAATTGGCGATGCAATTTCGGTAATACCGCAAATGTTTCACGCCATTTCAATTGAATAGGCATGGTCGCCGAGGCCACCAGTACGCTCAACTGGGCAAATCCAGTCAGCAGAATGATGGTCGGAAGATATTCCCTCA
>CAZIGP010000877.1:0-1744 GCA_964538425.1 uncultured Pirellulales bacterium
TCGCGGATGATCGAAAGCGTATCAACCCCCGGCGCCCCTTTGCTTCCCAAAACTTCCGTAATAACTCCCTCCCCATCGTGAAAATGGGACGGGAAGCGAACCATTTCAAAGACGACTTTGTCGTCGGGTTGGGCATTCTTTGCGCCAGGGTCGCCAACATAAACGGGTTTTGAAAACAGGGTGCCATCGACTTGCACATAACCGTTGCCCGCGGCTTCGAAGTAGGTGCCAACGAACTGATGCGTTTCACGTTCGAGGATTTCGACAATATCGCCTTCTGGGTTGGGCCGGCGAATATCTCGCTTTTTGGAGAGTGCAACCAGCACCGTGTCGCCGGTTGCCGCATCCATGGAGTGGTTTGCTGCGATGAAGATATCACCACTACGGTCTGCTCCACGCGCGGTACCCGTGGGTCGCACAAAACCATACCCTCCTGCCATGCGTCGGAAGATACCAGTGATGCGGCCCGCTTGGAATTCGGCCCGCGAAGGTTTACCAACGCTGTCTGGCTCTTCGCTTGCTTGTTCTACGGCGGGGGGAGTAGCCGTTCGCTTCGCAGTTTTTTGTTTGCTTGCTGATGGCGATTTTGCCGATTGCTTTTGCTGCTTTGCAGATAAATTTCCGGGCAAAACGAAATGTTTTTCACCGTATCGCAGTTGATTGCGCTTGACGAGCGTTCGAATCGCCCGTTTTAAATTTCTGGTGCCGTTTTCATCCAGCCCTAGCCGCTTGGCAATCATGCGCGGCTTGATCGGCTTGTAATTAGGCTGCCCGACAAACTCGAGCGCCGCTTGTTCTAGTTCAGATTGATTCATGTTCATTAATAGGCGTTAAACGGCTGGCCGTGACAGAAATGGCTGCCGCTGGTAGGCCTTGTTGAATTTTAAAGATCGACTTGCAGTGGGAGATTTTTCTCGCCCACGGTACCATCCAACTGCAGGATTGTTAAACTGCGTCAGCTTCGTTCACAACAGTTGGATTTTACGCAAGATTAAAAAGACGCACGGTCAAGCAATTATTATCAATAGGCGCATTGACGTCAGAAGCTTTATCGATAGCGCCCGGAAGTTTTGCTCATTTCTTCTCTCCTTGCCGACTGTTGCTTGCCAACGGATTATTTGGCGATTCCCTTGTACAATTTTCGCCCTAATGACTGATGATACTGAGTCCAAGGGCTGTCCAAATTAGCGTCGTCGCGGATTAGCTGCTGAAAATTGTGGATTTTCGCATCCAGATTGTCCAAGTGATGCAACGCGACAGCTTCGAGCGTCATCGGCAATTTTGGCGCACCAAATTCGTATTCGCCGTGATGACTGACAATCATATGCTTTAATCGTAAGACAGTTTCCTCGGGCAAAGGTTCGCCGGAAAGTTCCTCTGCTTGACGCACTTTATCGTCAAGCATAGTAATTGCCAGCACGACGTGGCCGATTAATTGGCCGCTGTCGGTGTAGGCAAAACCGCGGTCGCTAGAGAGCTCTTGGATTTTGCCCATGTCGTGCAGCAGAACACCCATAATGAGCAAATCACGATCGATTGCAGGATAACGCCCCACAATGCGGTCGGCGACTTCCATCAGGTTCACAATATGTTCGAGCAACCCACCAGGATAGGCATGATGGTTCTTCACACCGGCCGGCGATTTAGCCAGCGCTTGCATAAACTCATGATCGCCGAGAAAACATTCCGCCAAGTTGCGCAGATGCACATCGCGCATCGTTCGTAGAAGTTCAGCAAGGCGGCG
>CAZIGP010000878.1:0-1735 GCA_964538425.1 uncultured Pirellulales bacterium
TAAGCAGCAATGGATTCAAGCACCCTCACGTGATCTGAATTTATCTTACATCGTGAGTTTTCAACTTGGAATGCAAGACGACAAAGGCGAAACGATTTCATACACTCGCGGCCATGTCCATCAGCCAGTCGAGATAGAATAGCGAGCAAGTCGCTGGAAATAATTTGAAATAGTATCGATCGCTACTTTTGCCGGAAGTGAACCTGGCAAGCGCCGTCGTCGCAATGATCGATTTTGCCGAATTTATATCGTCGCTGAGCCACTTGTCGATACATCCATTGCCAAAGTGGCAAGCTGCCGGGAATGTGCAAAAGTGGCGCAAGCCACCAAAGCCGTCTTAAACGATGAGAAAGATAGCGAATCGCCGCTGCTCCTGCATGTCGGCCGCCGTCCCGATCGACGACATACATCTGTTCCATCAGCATTTCATGTGTTAAATCGGGATAACGCTCCTGAACCGAGTGATTGTGTAACGAGAGATAAGCAAGTTTTCCCTGGCAATCCCACCAGGCAAGTTTGTGAATTTGCGCCGTGCAGATCCGGCAATTGCCGTCGTAAATGACGACATCAGCCTCCGGCCGTTCTTCCGGAGTCGGCAAGTGAGCAACCGTTGAACTGGTTTCGCAAACTGCGGTCATTAGCGCATCGCTAGAAAAACAAGGAATCCAACCCAAGTAATTATAGCGTGAAGAACGACTGCCGTAGATGTCTATTCGCATCTACCAGCGACGTAATATTCTGCGAAATAGCTGCAATCGCTAAACAAACTTCGTAATCCCTGGAATTGGCAAGGCATACAGTCCATTCGGCCCAGGGACCGATTGAGGCATCGCGTTGAAATCGTATTGCGCCGGTTGATAGCTAACGGTGCTGGCCAATGCTTCATCCCAACCAAGTTCTTTACCACTATAAGTACACATACGTCCCAAAATTGCAGTCATTGTACTCCTAGCACCATTTTCGGCTTCGTTCAGTGGCGAACCAGCACGAATACTTGCAATCAAATCAACGTGTTCTTGTTCATACTCACGGGTTTTCTGCCGGCGGGGATAATGCCAACTTTGAGCAGCATCATTGGCAACAATGTGATGTTCACCGATGTTCGCATAACCTTTGGTGCCATGTGCGTGTTCCGAAACACTGCCCCAAGCGCCTTCGATATGCCGGCATTGGCTGAACATGCGGCTGCCATCAGCATATTCAAATTCGACAAAATGATGATCGAACGTTTCGCCATAATCGGGTCCACGACGGACCTGGCAACCACCCATGCCATTAGCTTTTACAGGATAGCTTCCCTTAAGCCAATTAATCACATCCATATTGTGAATGTGTTGTTCGACAATATGATCTCCACACAGCCATACGAAGTAATACCAATTGCGCATTTGGTATTCCATTTCGGATAGATTAGGGTTACTACCAAGCATATCCGATCGACGGCGGCACCACGGCGTTACGCCGTTCCAATAAACCCTGGCTGAAACAATGTCGCCGATTGCTCCGTCTTGCAGGCGTTTGATGGTTTCGATGTAACCGTCATGATGACGTCGTTGCAAACCTACTCCGACACCCAAATTCTTTTTTTTCGCTTCTTCGGCAGATGCCAAAACTTGTCGCACCCCAGGAGCATCGGTAGCTACGGGCTTTTCCATGAAGACGTGTTTACCGGCTTTAACCGCTGCATCAAAGTGGATCGGGCGAAACCCGGGAGGCGTGGCCAAAATTACCATGT
>CAZIGP010000879.1:0-1716 GCA_964538425.1 uncultured Pirellulales bacterium
CAGTATCAGAACAGCCTCGTAGCTTTCCTGTCGGCAGCTCTTCCCAAGCCGACCAAGTGTCGCCTTCATTTTCGGAAAACGACTGTAACAACTTACTCGGCAAGATACCTTCGGTTGCCTCGTCAAATAATGGTAGGGATGGATTCGAGCGATCAAACCAAGTGGCACAGAGCATAAGGCGCCCTGGACGGACTTCAACCATACCGCCACCGGATAGCGACCCCGACATTCCATTCAATTGTTGCGAGAACGACGGAGCAAGATCTTCCCATGTTGCCCCTCCATCACGGGAGCGGCATAAACCTAGAGACGCCGTGGCCGCATGCTTTTCGCATCCAATTTGGAACGACGACAGCAAAGTTCCTGACTTCAGCGCACATAAATTAACAAACGCTGTGGCGCGTTTATCCGCTGGATGAACAGATGAATCAAACACAATTCCTTTATCAATAATGCGCATTTCGCTACTTATTTATTTGAAGTGGTTTTTGTCAAAGACAAAAAGGGCATCGATTCGTTTCCTCAATTTATTTTTTTCGACTTCATCGGATGCAGGGAGACATTTCAGACTTGCAATTGCTTAGCATCACACATCTGGCTTGCAATAAAATTTACGAAAAGGCTGTCAGGAATTTCTGCCAGCATTTGGAACAGCACCTACAGTTTGTCCGACACTTAGTCCGAGCGGTAATTCAAACTTTTCAGCATCACGAATAGGACGTTTGCCATCTCGCATTTCAAGCAGTAGCTGAACGGCGTGGTGAGCAGCTACTGCTTCATCGATGGTAATCGTGGTTAGACGGCGCATAATGGCACCATCGCGATAAGCTCCACCGAAACATACAATAGACAAATCATCTGGTACGCGCATCCCCAATCGGCCAGCGATTAAATAAAGCAATTCGGCCGTAGTGTCGAAACTAACGAAGATGGCAGTAGGACGATTTGGCTTAGCAAGTAAATCTTTTAAACGGGACTCGAGATATTCTTCGTAAGCTTGATAGTCCACAGCATCAAAACGAGTCATGTTGCCATAATCAACATGCTCGGAAAGCAGTTGGGTATCGGCTTCAGCAAGCGATTCTCGAAGACCCCGTTCATATATTTCAGAAGAGGCGTAACGATAGGTGGCCAGAAATGCTACACGACGGTGACCGGCTTCCACAATTAAACGCCCCGCGCGGTAGCCAATCTCCCGAGCCGGAAGTTCCAGCACTGGCGCATGTACTTCCGGAACACCACGGTGTAGAAGCACGACAGGAATGCCGGCATCTTGCGCCAAACGAATCTGATAAGGCGGCGTATCCCCATGCGTGCTGGGGTTCATTAATATCCCTGCTACTCGCTGGTCGATGAGCCGCATGAGATGATTTGCCTGCTTATCGATTTCATTATGGCTATTGCAAACAACGATTGGGCGACCGACTTCGTTGGCGGCGCGGTCAAAACCGGATACCAATGTGGGGTAATAACCTGTCGCCACATCTGGCACCACAAGGGCAAACGATGCAGTCCGCGAACTAGGCTCTGCACTAGATCGCTCAGCGACAAATGTCCCTTTGCCTTGAACGCGGCGAACCAAGCCTTCTTTTTCCAGGTCACCTAATGTCTGCCGAACAGTTGTGCGAGAAACGTCCATCATCTCGGCAAGCTGGTGTTCGCCAGGCAAAATGTCGCCAGGTCGAAATCTGCCGATGGCGATCTCGCTTATTAATT
>CAZIGP010000880.1:0-1678 GCA_964538425.1 uncultured Pirellulales bacterium
ATGTCTTATTTTAATCTCCCACCGCGGATGGCTCGTCTTCGAGTGTAACTCCCGGTGGTGGGCGGTCGCGTTCTTCGCGGCGGCGGAGATAGAGCTTGATCGGCACTTCGCGAAAAGGGAGGCGGTCGCGGAATACACCGAGCAGGTAACGCTGATACGTTTGTGAAATTGCCGTTGGACTTGAGCAGAACAGGACGATCGTTGGCGGTTCGATGCCGACTTGCGTAGCGTAGTAAATTTTTGGCACGCGGCCGTGATGCACAGGCGGTTGGTTTGCTTCGATCGCCGCTCGCAGTAGTTTGTTCAAATCGGCGGTCGAAACCCGTTGCCGCGATTGCTTGAACAACACTTGGGCATGGTTTAAAAGCGCCTTCACATTCTTGCCGGTCTGGCCGGTAATAAATGCGATCGGCACGTGCCACATGCTGCGGAAAGTATCGTGCAGATATTGCACCCATTTCTCTGTCTTCACGTTTTCGTGATACAAATCCCACTTGTTAATCACAAATACGCACGGCTTATATTGTCGGGCGATGTAGTCGCAAAGTTGCTTATCAACTTTGCTAATGCGCTGGGTTGGCTCAAAGAACAAGAGCACTACATCAGCCCGTCGGATGCTGCGTTGAGCGCGGTGCAGGCTGTAAAACTCGATGTCGCTGGCAATGCTGCGCGTTCGTTTGAGGCCAGGCGTGTCGATGGCCATGAAGGTTTTGCCATCGAGCTCGAATCGCACATCGACGCTGTCGCGCGTCGTGCCTGGCACTTCGCTGACAATGACGCGGGGGGCATTGGCGACGGTATTTACAAAGGTGCTTTTTCCTACATTGCGCCGGCCTACGATCGCTAATTTCATTTCGGTTTCGGCCGGCGCTTGAGATTCTTCGCCAAGCGTGGGGGGCAATCGCTCCACGATCATACTGAGCAATTCTTGCCGGTTGCGATTCTGATGTGTGCTGGTGCAAATCAGCTTGCCACGGCCGAGCTTGTAGAATTCATCCGCATTGGCATCGATCGATAGGTCGTCGGCCTTGTTGGCGACGCAAATCGTAGGCACATCGATATATCGCAACCGCCGGGCGACGTCTTCGTCGGCTGGCGTCAATCCGTCACGAGCATCGACGACGAACAAAATGACCGCCGCATTTTCTAAGGCCGCATTAATTTGTTCTTCAATTTGTGGAGTGAGTTTGTCGGGATCGTCGAAGCCCATTCCGCCGGTATCGACCAGCTCGAAAAACAGGCCCTGCTCATCCATCAGATAGGTGAGCCGGTCGCGTGTCACGCCGGCTGTTGCATCGACAATCGCCAGCCGCCGACCGGCGAGCCAATTAAAGAGGCTCGATTTGCCGACGTTCGGGCGACCGACGATAACAACCTGGGGCAACGGCATGTGGGCAAAATAACGTGTGCGACAAAACTTCTTGGAAGCACGAAACCCCAGTGCAATGGTCCTGAAATCGGGTGGCGTGCAAGACACTCCATTCTATTCAGCCAGTCACCTGAGCGGTAGGCAGAACGGCATAGTTCTCTGCCTCAATCAGTCACACAAACTTACGTAGCTGCAAGAATTTGCGGATTTAATCCTCTAGTGGCAGGACCGGGAAGCTACTGCCAATCGTGCTGGTTTGAACGTCTTGCGATTGGCTGAACAGTTTTTCGGTAAGTCGCGGGACGTTGC
>CAZIGP010000881.1:0-1658 GCA_964538425.1 uncultured Pirellulales bacterium
GCCCGGATGGCACAACGAATCGATGAGCGATACATGCGTCGCCGGCTTGAACAGAGTTATGCTCGCGATATTGTGCCAAATCGAGATGCCGTTCATTTTGTAATCCGCGGTACGATCGGCGGAGTGGTCGACTTGGAAGTTCATGACGCGGTCGGCAACATCGGCAAATCCAATTGGATCGGGCCGCTGCAAGTGGCGCAAAAGCATCCGGTGACCATCGAACTTCTTCGTGAGCAACTAGGGCGCTTGGGTGATACTCCGTTTGAATTAGGAGAGGTTGATTCCTCGCTGCCTACCGAAGCGATGCTCCCCAAAAGTGTGCTGAACGATTTGCGTAGAAATGCCGTCGATCGATTGCTGCAAATTCGCGATCATGATCGTCGACGCGCCATTGGCAAAAACGCCTTAGAAAAGTTGCAGCATGAAGTACGCCAATTCGGTGAGCCAACTGCCGAAACCATTTCCGGCAAGCCGAAACTGGTTGTCCTCTGCCGTACGATGGAGCAATTTGACGCCGTTTTGGCCTGGAAGCCGCAAGAATCGTCATTTCGACCCGCAATGATATATTGCGATTTTGAAGACGTGCGGCGATACCACGACGCTGCCGAAAAAGCGCGCACTGCCCGCGCACCCATCGGTCTGGCCACCTTGCGAATTACTAAGCCGCACGAAGAAGGCCTACTGCGGCAAATCGCCAAAGCCGCGCCGGATGCCGTCCTAATCCGCAATCTCGCTGCGCTCGTATTCTTTCAAGAGCATGTTCCGCAGTGTCAATTAATCGGCGATTTTTCGCTCAATATCACGAACGAACTTACAGCCGACCTATTTCGCCGCAAAAATTTAGCACGGCTTACACCCGGCTATGACTTAAACTGGGACCAACTCAAGTCGATGCTTGTTCGTATCGACCCAGGTTTGTTTGAAGTGGTTGTCCATCAGCACATGCCGATGTTTCACATGGAGCATTGCGTGTTCGCTGCGATGCTTTCAAACGGCAAAGACTACCGCGATTGCGGCCGACCGTGCGACCATCACCGTGTGGAACTCCGCGACCGTGTAGGCGCATCGTTTCCATTATTGGCCGACACCGGCTGCCGCAACACGGTGTTCAACTCGGTTGCACAATCTGCAGCAGAATACATCCCGCAAATGTTAAAGCTTGGTGTGCAGTGCTTTCGCGTCGAGTTGGTTCGAGAGAATGCCACTCAAGTTGGTCCATTACTGGAACGCTATGCCAAAGTGATCGCAGGATTGGAACAACCACAACAAGCTTGGCGAAACTTGCAAGTATTAAATCAATTGGGCGTCACACGTGGAACCTTACAGTTAGCGTGAGGTAGCGCAAAACGCACAAGAATTTATAGAGAGTGCGCACCCGGCTGAATTTTTATAAATCCAGCTAGGACAACAACACTTCTCAGCTACGCAGTAATTTCCGGAGCACTGTTTGCAAAATGCCGCCGTTGCGATAGTAATCAAGTTCCACCGGCGTATCGATACGAACTTTCGCGTCGAACTTCTTCACCTTGCCGTCGGTTGAAGTTGCCGTGACGGTGATCGTACCGCGAGGCTGAACCTTTTCGTCGATGGGAATGTCATAAGTCTCTTCGCCGGTCAGTCCGAGTGACTGCCAAGTCTGCCCTTCCAAAAATTGGAGC
>CAZIGP010000882.1:0-1646 GCA_964538425.1 uncultured Pirellulales bacterium
CTTGCCAGGCCAGCTTTCCAGTTTGTGCGGCCAGGCAAGCCAAGTGGAGGCATGCGGCTCCCACTCGGCCGGCATTCGGTAGCCGAGAGCGGCGGGCAATGCAGCAGATGAAGAAAGAGGAGGCATGAAAGTATTTAGTCGATGTAGCGTTTTGTGATCTCGCCGTAAGCATCAATTCGTCGATCGCGTAAAAATGGCCAATGGGTGCGCACCACGTCGATTCGAGCGAGGTCGCATTCGACGATCATCGTTTCTTCTTGGTCGTGTGAAGCGCGCGCGATGATGTTGCCATTAGGGTCGGCGACGAATGACGCCCCCCAAAACTCAATGCCTTGTTCTATGCCCACACGATTTACGGCGACAACAAATACGCCGTTGGCAATGGCGTGGCTGCGCATCATAGTTTCCCAAGCCGCATGTTGGCTTGCGCCATATTCGGCCTTCTCGGCATGGAGCCAGCCAATGGCCGTGGGATAGAACAGAATTTGCGCACCGCGTAAAGCGGTCAGCCGGGCTGCTTCGGGATACCACTGGTCCCAACAGACCAAAGGGCCAACCTTGCCAAATTTGGTGTCAAACGCACAAAAGCCCAAGTCCCCAGGAGTGAAATAAAATTTTTCGTAATAGCTTGGATCATCGGGGATGTGCATCTTACGGTAAACGCCCGAGGTGCTGCCGTCGGCATCGAAAATTACGGCGGTGTTGTGATAAACACCGGGTGCACGGCGTTCGAACAGCGAACCCACAATCGCCACGCCATGTTGCTTGGCGGCCACGGCGAGGGCCTCGGTTGTCGGACCAGGAATGGGCTCGGCCTCGTCGAATCGCACGTGCTCTTCGCTCTGACAGGGATACAAGCCGTGGAAAAGCTCTTGTAGGCAAATAACATTTGCACCGGCAGAGGCAGCCTCAGCAATACGTGCCAGTGCCTTATCCACATTTTTTTGTTTGTTGGCTGTGCAGCTCATTTGCACGAGTGCGACATTGATCTGCTGAGGCACTATGCTGGAATTGGGCGAGGTATTAGGCATATCCGTAATCAGGACTTAGGAAGAAGGGAAAAATAGGAGAAGGAAGTTCTTAAAGCGAACATTTTTTCCTTTGCTCTCCAATTCTTCAGCTTAAATTTTCGTGTTTCAGGCCTTGGTTTCAGTATCTGCTAGATGGTAACGTAATCGGCCTGATGAGTGTACCCATCGGATTGTTCGTTACAGGAAATGATACAGGAGTCGGCAAGACTCATGTGGCGGCAATGATTGCGCGAGCCGCAGTTACGGCAGGTTTGCGCGTGGGAGTTTATAAACCCGCTGCCAGCGGTTGTCATGTGGAGAATGGGCAGTTAGTGTCAGAAGACGCTGTTCAATTGTGGCAAGCAGCCGGTTCGCCTGGAGAGCTTGAGCGAGTTTGCCCTCAACGATTCGTCGCTCCGCTTGCACCGAATTTGGCGGCGGCGGGGGAAGGGAAAAAGCTCGACCGAGAATTACTGCGCGCGGGTCTTGAATATTGGCGCGAGCGATCTGACTTTTTAGTGATCGAGGGGGCCGGGGGCTTAATGAGCCCGATTTGTGACGACGAATATGTAGCCGACTTGGCGTATGATTTGGGATATCCACTGCTCGTGGTGGCACGAAATCAAATTGGCGTGA
>CAZIGP010000883.1:0-1638 GCA_964538425.1 uncultured Pirellulales bacterium
CGTGCTGGACATGTTCCCGTATCCCAGCGGCGACGGCTTGCACGTTGGACATCCTGAAGGTTATACGGCCACTGACATTGTTTGCCGCTTTGCACGGATGCAAGGTAAATCGGTCATGCATCCGATGGGTTTCGATGCGTTTGGTTTGCCGGCGGAAGAGGCAGCGATCAAAGATAATAAGCCGCCGCGAGAGTTTACAGAAACCAACATCGCAAACTTTCGCCGACAACTAAAAATGTTGGGTTTCAGCTACGATTGGGATCGTGAGTTGGCGACGACCGATGTCGACTACTTTAAATGGACGCAGTGGATTTTTCTCGTTCTATTCGATACTTGGTTCGATGCTGAGCAGCAGCGTGGGCGACCGATTAACGAGCTGCCGATTCCTCCGGAAGTGAAAGCTGCCGGTGAAGAAACGGTGCGGCGTTACCAAGATTCGCACCGATTGGCTTATCAGCACGAAGCGCCAGTGAATTGGTGCCCGGCTCTAGGCACGGTACTAGCGAATGAGGAAGTGATCAACGGACTTAGCGAACGCGGCAATCATCCGGTCGTGCGAATTCCACTGAAGCAGTGGATGCTGCGCATTACGAAATATGCCGATCGTCTGGAAAAAGATTTGGAACTGGTCGATTGGCCGGCCAGTATCAAGAAGCTGCAAAGCGATTGGATCGGGCGTAGCACCGGGGCGGAGGTGGATTTTTATATTGGTCATGTAGGACACGAGCATAAGAAAGTAGAAGGCAGCTTTGATACTTGGAAGAAAGACCGCGCCAAGGCTAACTTTCCAGTCAAGCCTAACGACAACGTATTGCGAATTTATACGACTCGTCCTGACACGCTATTTGGTGCAACCTACATGGTGATTGCACCAGAACATCCATTTGTTGAGCGACTCACAACTTCAGAGCAATCAAAAGTTGTCAAGGAATATTGCGAGCAAGCTTCACGAAAAAGTGACCTCGACCGTACTGAGCTTGCCAAAACAAAAACCGGTGTCTTCACAGGTTCTTACGCAATCAATCCGGTGAACGGCGAAGCGATTCCAATTTGGATTGCGGATTATGTGCTCATTAGCTACGGCACTGGCGCCATTATGGCTGTGCCTGCTCATGATGAGCGAGATTTCGAATTTGCGAAAGCATTTAATCTGCCAATTGTTCCTGTCGTGGAAGGCGGAAATGATATGCGACAGGCTTTTGTTGCCGATGGCATCGCCATCAACAGCGGCGAATACAACGGGCTAGAAACGCCAGCGTTCAAACAAAAAATTGCTGCCGATCTTTCATCGCAAGGTCTTGGTCGGGCTGCGGTCAATTACAAACTGCGTGATTGGTTGTTCAGCCGGCAGCGATTTTGGGGAGAGCCGTTTCCGATTCTGCATGAAATTGACGCAAAGGGTGAACCGACCGGCTTGATGCGTGCAGTGCCGGTCGAACAACTGCCGGTCAATCTGCCAGAGCTGGCTGATTTCAAGCCGATCGGCGAACCAAAGCCACCATTAGAAAAAGCATCGCATGATTGGCTTTATCCGACGATCAACGGCAAACGGTACAAGCGAGAAACCAACACCATGCCGCAGTGGGCGGGATCGTGCTGGTACTATCTGCGATTCCTTGACAACAAAAACGGCAAAGC
>CAZIGP010000884.1:0-1635 GCA_964538425.1 uncultured Pirellulales bacterium
CTCGATTTCACTAATATTCTGTTTAAACCAAAAGTGCCGGAGCATTTCAGCACTTATCGCCAAGCTGCTCAAGACCATGGCATTGATCAATCGCTCGACATGACAACGCTGCTTGATCTGTGCCGACCAGCACTCGAAAGCCAAACACCAGTTGTGCTAGGCCTGCCGATCCGGAATATCAACCGCACGGTGGCAACCATTCTTTCTAACGAGGTCACGAAACGATACGGAAGTAAAGGGTTTGATAAAGAAGACACAATTCAAATCAACTTCAAAGGCTCGGCGGGTCAGAGTTTGATGGCATTCGGAGTTCACGGTGTTACAGTTCGCGTGGAAGGTGATGTTAACGACTACTGTGGTAAGGGTCTTTCGGGTGGGAAAGTCATCGTTCGTCCACCACAAGAAGCCACGTTTGCTGCTGAGAAGAACATTATTGCCGGCAACGTGGTCCTCTATGGCGCCACGAGTGGCGAGATTTTTATCCGTGGCATTGCTGGTGAACGGTTCTGCGTACGCAATAGTGGCGCTCACGCTGTCGTCGAAGGCGTTGGCGATCACGGCTGCGAATACATGACCGGCGGAGGTGCGATTATTCTTGGTGAAACTGGTCGTAATTTTGCGGCTGGCATGAGCGGAGGTGTGGCCTATGTGCTCGATGAGACTGGTCGCTTCCCTAAGCTGGTGAATATGGAAATGGTCGAGCTCGAGGAACTTTCCGATCTCGACCGTCAATACGTTCACGAGATGATTACAAAGCACGTTAAACACACCGACAGCGTGCAAGGCCAACGCGTGTTAAATGACTGGGAAACGATGGTCGGTAAGTTCGTAAAAGTGATGCCCGTCGATTACAAACGAGCTTTGGCCGAACTATCAAAAGCCGAACGACGAGAAGCGGAGCGAGAATTACAAGTAGTCAGCGGGTGACCAAGTAATCAGCGAGTTGCTTCTAATGAATGATAAAAGCCTGACTACTAGCTATTAATCAAATATTAACAGTGAGGGCGAAAGCCAAATGGGTGACGTTCGTGGATTTATGAAGTACAGCCGCAAAGTAAGCGGCAAGCAACCTGCAACAGAACGGGTGAAGCATTACAGTGAATTTCTCACAGTGCTTTCGGAAGATGAACTGCGCTCGCAAGGCGCCCGCTGCATGGATTGCGGTGTACCTTTTTGTCACACGGGCTGCCCACTAGGAAATATCATCCCCGATTGGAATGATTTGGTTTACCGTGATCACTGGCATGAAGCAACCAATCGTCTGCATGCCACGAACAATTTTCCCGAATTTACTGGCCGAGTTTGCCCTGCTCCTTGCGAAACGGCTTGCGTACTAGGGATCAATGAAGATCCGGTGGCTATTAAGCAAATCGAAATGTCGATCGCGGATCGTGGTTTTGACGAAGGCTGGATTGTACCAGAGCCTCCGCTTACGCGCACCGGAAAGAAAATTGCGGTCGTGGGTAGTGGTCCAGCCGGTTTAGCTGCGGCTCAACAATTAAATCGCGCAGGTCATCGTGTCACTGTCTTCGAGCGTGCTGATAGGCCGGGTGGATTGTTAATGTATGGCATCCCCGATTTCAAACTAGAAAAATCGCGTGTTTGGCGACGTATCAAACAACTGGAAGACGAAGG
>CAZIGP010000885.1:0-1619 GCA_964538425.1 uncultured Pirellulales bacterium
CAACGTTTTCAAACAACGCGATCTTATCGAGAGGCTCGCAATGTCTTTGTTGTGAGTGCGATTGCGGATGTCCTGTGGATGTTGTTTTTAGGAGGCGTGGGCTTGGCGCTTTTTGCTTACTTCCAGCATGCCAGTTTCCCAAAGGATTTGCAGAATGACAAAGTATTGCCTTATTTCATGTCGCAAACATTTCCGATGGGACTGACGGGTTTGGTGATTGCTGCGATTGCAGCCGCTTCGTTGTCTAGCGTTGATTCAGCGCTGAATTCAACCACCTCGGTAATTGTCGTAGATTTTTACAATCGCCTGTGGTTAGGTCGCGAGCGATCCGTAGAAAATCCTTCGCCGCGCGAGCAACGCACTCAAGTGATGGTTTCACGAATGGTAAATGCTTGCCTGGGAGTGATCATTATCCTGATCGCCGCGAATGTGGAACACATGGGAGAGATCTACACGGTTATTAACAAAATTTTGGGTGCTTTTTTTGGCGCACTGTTGGGTATATTCGTCCTGGGAATGTTCAACCGGCAGGCCCATAGTACTGGTGTCTTGTTGGGAGCGCTGGCGGGACTCTTGGCAAGCTGTTCTCTTTCATTTTTTAGCGCGCTCACGAGCCTGCACAGAGTATTTGAAAAGACACTTGGCGATGAGTTCATCGAGTTTTGTTCCCATATTAGTTGGCAGTGGCCACCGGTCTTTGGCATTGCTGTGACGCTGTTAGTAGGATTGATTTCGAGCCACCTGATGCCGGCGATGAGGTCTGATCCAGTGCCGTTGACCTATTGGGAAGTAATGAGAATGAATTCGCCTACTTAGAACATGGTTTATTTCCCATGAGATGTTCAAGATTTATACGCACCGATGTGGTAGTGCAAATTATCGACTTGCCATTCGAGCGTGCCAGTTGGTTGTTGTCGATTTCGGCAGCGTTGTTATGGACGTTCGAGTTAATTTCTCGTGTTTATGCTGCCGAATCGATTCAATACAACCGCGACATTCGGCCGATTTTGGCAGAAAACTGCTTTGCCTGTCACGGGCCCGACAGTGCCGGGCGGAAGGCCGACTTACGATTGGACCAGCGCGATGCGGCCGTCGAGATGGCGGCCATCGTGCCTGGTAAGCCAGAAGAAAGCGAAGCCGTTCGCCGGGTGTTTTCTGACGACCCCGACGAGTTGATGCCGCCAGCAGCATCGCACAAGAAACTTACGCCAGCACAAAAAGAATTGTTGCGTCGCTGGATTGCCGATGGAGCAGAGTATCAACCTCACTGGTCGTTTATCGCACCGCAGCGCTGGCCTTTGCCGGAGGTGAAAGACCAAGCCTGGGCACAAAATCCGATCGACACCTTCGTGTTGGCCAAGTTGGAACAACGGGGTTTGTTGCCGGCGCCGGAAGCCAATCGCCACACGTTAGCGCGGCGATTGAGCCTCGATCTTACCGGCTTGCCTCCTGCGCCGGAAACGGTCGCAGCGTTTGTCCAAGATTCCACGCCCAACGCTTACGAAAAGTTCGTTGATCAGCTCCTCGCATCACCTCAGTGGGGAGAACACCGTGCGCGTTATTGGCTCGACGCCGCTCGCTATGCCGACACGCACGGCATCCATCTCGACAACTATCGC
>CAZIGP010000886.1:0-1611 GCA_964538425.1 uncultured Pirellulales bacterium
GGAATTGGTTATGTTCCCCAGGGACGAGGCATATTTGGGTCACTAAGTGTTGAAGAAAATCTGCGTATGGGGCTTGGCGTCGGGCAGGGCAAGTTCTCGATCGATCGCGCCTATTCGATTTTTCCGATCTTGTTCGAGAGGCGGCGGCAAAATGCTGGAACCTTAAGCGGCGGGCAGCAGCAAATGCTCGCTATCGGCCGGGTTCTTGCAGGAACACCAAAACTGCTCGTCCTCGATGAACCTTCTGACGGCATTCAACCGAGCATCATCGACATGTTGAGTGAGGCCATCCCCCGACTCAATCAGCAACTTGGATTGACGACACTGTTGATCGAACAAAATCTCGACTTCATCATGGCTTGCAGCAATCGATGCTACGTGATGGAAAAGGGTTCGCTCGTGGCGGAGTTGGAGCCAAAAGCACTCGCTGACGCTGAACTCGCCAAACGCTATCTTGCCATCTAGCTCGCCCGGACCTTGATTACGATTTTCGATTGCGCAAGAATCGCGATGCGAGCTGCAGAGTCAAGCGGCTGGAAGAAACTACCGGCGTTTAGAAAAGCAAGGAGGAAATCGTGGATTTGGGACTGAAGGACAAAGTTATTGTGATCACGGCAGCCAGCAATGGTATTGGGAGCGGCATCGACGAAGAATTTGCCCGTGAGGGCGCAAATTTATCGATCTGCGCGCGCGGCAAGGAAGCGCTTAATCAAGCGGCCGGCGAATTGAAGAAATACGGAGTCAAAGTACTTGCCGTTCAGGCTGACATGGCAAAGCCTGCTGATATTACACGATTGGTGGACCAAACGGCCAAGGAATTCGGGCGTATCGATGTCCTCGTGAACAATGCGGGCGAGGCATGGCTAGGCCACGGCGTCGATACATCCGACCAGGAATGGACCTATGCCATGGATGTCAACTTCTATAGCGCAGTCAGGGCCACGCGAGCCGTTGTTCCCCACATGCGAAAGCAGGACGGAGGCCGCATTATCAATATCGCATCCGTCAGCGGCCATACCATGCTGGGTGGTTTGGCCGACTATCAAGCCGCAAAGGCCGCCATGATTGCCTATTCCAAAACAATGTCCATAGATCTAGCCGGTGATGGCATCCTTGTTAACTGCGTCTGCCCAGCGCTTATTCATACGCCACTTTGGGACACGCTGGCCGATTCCATGATCCCGGCGGTTGGCAAGACGCGTGCTGAGGTGTTCAACAACCTGGCTAACCAACTCCTGGCAATCAAACGGTTCGGCAAGGTAGAAGAGGTAACCGGGCTAGTTGCCTTTTTGGCGTCACCTAAGGCTTCATTCACCACCGGCAGTGCCTATGACGTCGATGGTGGATTTACGAAATCAACGTTCTAAATCGCAGATATCTTTCGGAGCGTCTCGAAATTTTCGTGCCGCAAGACAAAGGCTGAGGCGGTCCTGGCTGTTAAGGCCATCTTATGAGGATCCTTTTGCTGTGTTTTTATCGCCGCCCATGGCAAGGCACGCTTAAGTCTGCTGCTTAGCCAAGCCTTGGTGGCAAGGCCGGGCCTATTTTCTCCAACCCCATAAAAAAACCTGATGCCGCGACTTTACGAAAATGCGCTTGCTCGGCTTGGAA
>CAZIGP010000887.1:0-1116 GCA_964538425.1 uncultured Pirellulales bacterium
GCTGGCTGACCCCGCCACAAATCGCGCATCGGTTGGCGATTGATCCCGATCGTGTTGTGAGGTTAATTCGCTCGGGTGAACTGGAAGGCATTGACATCGCCAGTAAGGGCAGCTCTCGCCCGAGATTCAGGGTCTCACCAGAAGCGCTCCAAGCCTTTTTGCTTCGTAGGCGAGTAGTGCCGCCGACGCCCGTTGTGCGCCAGCGACGGACAATGGCTGCAAATGTTAAGGAGTATTTCTGATGCCAGTCAAAGGAGTTGATTTACGAACGCAAGAACAGGTTTCGCGCGACAGCATTCGTGAATTGATGGATGAGATTCGGCGCACGGCACCGGAGTGGTCGAACATGCCGCCTTGGGAAGCAGAAAAACTGTTCGACAAGATGGCCGAGCGGAAACAGAAGAGCTTACTCGGAATGGAGCAGCATAAATGAGCATGCACCACCAAGCTGCCGACCAAACACAAAAGCAAATCGACGATGCTCGCTTGTTGTTAAAGCCATCGCCAGTCGAGCTGCATCACGTTCCCGATTGGTTTCGCCGCGCACTGCTTAAAGCAATAGGTTGCTGCCACGGTGATACATCGGGATGGGGTGTCCTGAATTACGCTCGCCAGAAGTTTAGTTGGACGTGGCTTGACCATTTCGGTAGCACGACCCTGGGCGACCGTATTTGTTTTGTTAGTGAGCCCTACAACGTCAATCCCGCCGAGCTACAGCAAGTGAAAGACTTAGCCGAAAAGATCGGATGCCAATGGTATTTGTGCGCTAATTCTTGGTGGTATCCCGGTTCAACTCTGCGAATTGTTTTCGATCCAGGCCAATAAAAATGGCCGTGGGCCCACCGAACAAGTAAACCCACGACCAAAAATACAACCGCATGAATCATACCAGAAAACAGACGCCGATCGAGTGTAATGAGCTGCCACACGACGATGGAGCCGAACGGGCCGTGCTGGGTATCGCGCTAATAACTCGGCGATTTGAAGGCTTGCGCACTTTGAGCGGCGACGACTTTGTAAACGTTCCGTGTAAGCAAATCTTCCAGGCGATGCGAGAACTGTATACCAAAGGCCTGCCGCCAGATGTCACGTTGCTGGTCGGTCGACTTCGAGACA
>CAZIGP010000887.1:1126-1610 GCA_964538425.1 uncultured Pirellulales bacterium
ACAACGCTGAGCTTGGCGTGAGCGCTGCCAGGCTGGTCGAGTTATTTGACCTTCGCCCTTGGTACGGTCACTTGAAATTCTATATCGATCGGCTGAAGGAAATGAGCCACCGGCGAAGAGCACTGCACAGAGCAGGTCAACTGGTGCGCGCCGCGACAAATGGTACATCGCCAAAGGCAAGGAGGCGAATTGCATGAGCAGTAGCGGATTTATTTATCCTACCGGGGGTTACGAGGAAGATGGAGTGTTGGCTCCCGATCCCGAATTGCCGAACAGAATAGCGATCAATTGCAACAATTTTGACCGAAACGGCAAGTGTCGCGTCACGGCCACGCTAGATGGGAAGCCACTGCATCACGATGTATTTGATCCTTTTAGCGCGTACCATCGTGGGCTTTTTGTTGACGCCGTCTATTTCAAAGCAACTGACGAGAAGCCCGACGAACACACCGATTTGGTTTGGTTGGGCGACCAAATTCTGGAA
>CAZIGP010000888.1:0-1610 GCA_964538425.1 uncultured Pirellulales bacterium
CAACACAATGAAACATTGCATCTCGCAAGGGACCAGAACCTTCTCGAAAAAAGAAGGTTCCGCAAGAGAATGCTTCTCCTTCACTGGTAAATGCGACTTCCACTGCATTGCCCAAGGCTGCCGACAACATTTCGACTTCGCTGCCATCAGGGCGACAACGGTAGATTCGCGGTCCGGGACCGCGCGCAACCACTTCGCCGTTTTGGTTTTTAAACTGATGGGCGAATCTACCTTGACACCAATACAGTCGACCATCGGGCCCAAGGCAGGGGCCATGTGCATCATCCGCGGCACCGGTGAATGTTAAGCCAGAGATTAGTTCATCGCGACGCTCAGCCAGTCCATCATCGTTAATGTCTTGCAGCCGCCATAATCCTGGTGGAGAAACGGTATACACCGATCCGTCATGCCATGCGATTCCTTGAGGATAGGTCAACTTGTCCGCGTAGACTGTGCTGTTCTCGAATTTTCCATCACCATCCTCGTCTTGAAGCCGGCGTATAAGCATTGGCGGCTTCTCGAGGGCTTCTCGGACTCGTGGAAGGTCGGGCATGCCAATGACGTCGGCAGTGATATATGCCAAGTCCTCTCGATGAACGAGATTAACTCCTAATGAATCGGTAACGAAAAGCTGGCCACGATCATCAAAGCAAGCGAACATCGGATGCTCGATTAGTGGTGGCCCAGCAATGCGTTCGACGACGAAGCCTTCCGGCACTTGAAATGGTATTGCTTGCGGCTCGGCTTGAAGAGTTTCCTTCGCCATGCAGTGGTGATGCGAAATCACTGACACTGCCACCACCAGAAAAAATTTTGGAAATTGGCGAACGTTGTAAAGTAAAGATAATC
This sequence comes from uncultured Pirellulales bacterium, assembly GCA_964538425.1. Lineage (GTDB taxonomy): Bacteria > Planctomycetota > Planctomycetia > Pirellulales > JADZDJ01 > JADZDJ01. The sequence goes on from CAZIGP010000888.1 coordinate 850, forward strand.
GTTGACCAATCGCGCGACGTGCAAACGAAACAGACAGCGCCAGTGAAAACAATGATAATAGAATCAAGCCTGGCGGTTCTGGAACGCCCACAAAGTTGCCGTTGTCATATTTGAATAAATCCCCGGTGCCTCCAAGCAGTGTCCAGTGCAGCACATGATTTGATAAGGCAACTTGCTCTGCGACGCCTGTGATACGATTCAATACCCAAATGCTGCTTACCTCGTCAGAAAAAGTTAGAGTAAAAGTTAACGAAGTTTGCAATGCACTCAGTATCGGACTTGTATACATATTGACGAGCATGAAATAGTCTTCCCCATGATCGTCCACAAAGAAACCAATGAGCCCATCTTTGCCTTGAGTAGGTGTACCTTCGACAGCCACCTGAAGAAGATGTTCTCCTGGGCCAGCGTTTACATTCCAATTGGTGAGTTCTGGAGGAGTTGCTGAAACGCCTCCGGGAATAAATCGCACATCGGTACTGGTAAGAAAACGTAAAGATTTCCCTTGATTAGCAATTTCTTTATTTGCCGCCCCGGCTTGGTGATAGAATGGCGTGGGGTTGCCATTTGAATCGAAGAAGTAACTTCGCGCGACTCCGCCGGGCATATCGTCGTAGATGAAGTAGTTGATGCCTTTCGCTCCGGCTGCAAGAGGAATCCAACTATTTAGCCGGATTTCTGATTCACTCGGCTGACGATTTAAGATGGGAATAATGCCACCGAAATCACTCGACTGCACAAAAACAAAAAAAGGAATATTT
>CAZIGP010000889.1:0-1583 GCA_964538425.1 uncultured Pirellulales bacterium
CTTTTGTCAGCGTCTTTTAACCAATAGCCAGCACATCTAACGATGTCGAGCTTACAGTTCGGATCGTCCGCGGGACAATGGCGGCCAGTTTTGTCATGGCTGCCGGTGCCATGAACGCTGCCGTCGTTCTGAGCAACATGGAAATCAATGGTCCACGGTCGTAAGGCTGCGGTCATTTTTTCATAAGCAGTCCAAAATTCAGCATCGCTGTAGCCCGGCTTGATCAGAGCATGTTCGGCCGCGTTGTAGCCGAGGAGGTAAAGGTAGGTGTGAGCCAAATCTGCTTGAAAGCCAACGGTCTCGGGCATGCCGACAGCCTCGAGCAAATTCACCATATCTCTCCAAGAATGCATACTCGCCCAACAAATTTCTCCTTCAGCCGCAAGTCGTTCACCGTGGTCCTTAGCTACCTTGGCTGCTGCGCGGAAGGTTTCGGCGATCTTCTTTGTATTGCCTTGCGAATCTTGTGACCAGTTCGTCGGACCATCGGCCGAATCAATACGAATGATTCCGTATTTTCGCACGCCATGCTGGTTGAGAATTTTCGCAATCCGGCAAGCTTTTTCGACGGCCATCACAAACTTTTTACGAGCCGATTCATCTCCCATGGCCGAGTCGCCAACCGTGCCAGGCCACACAGGAGCCACCAGCGACCCCACTGCCAACCCCTTCGCGGCAATCTTGTCGGCCATAGCGCGAATTTGATCATCGCTGGCATCCGGATCGGTGTGCGAATGGAACAAAAATAGATCGACGCCTTCAAACTTCTGGCCATTTACCGAAGCAGCCGCGGTCAGCTCCAACATTCGATCAAGGCTAATCGGCGGATGATCGGTGTCTGGCTCTTTACCGACCAATCCCGGCCACATGGCGTTATGTAATTTTGGAAGGGTGTTCGATGACATAATTTTGATCGCGTGAAAAATTATCGTTTTAAGTGATCGCCGACTTTTGGAATGCTCTGATGCACATCAGGGCCGAAGTAACGCAAGCCTACAAGCGGTTCGCTGCCGCTATTTTCAATTTCCACCCCTCGCGCAGCCGCCTCAGCCGTGATAAATACTTCGTCCTCTGTCTCTTCTCCGAAGCGAATCATCGCAGGCGTTTGCAAATTCAATTTACCCATGCGGCCACGACCTTGCACGGTAATCCAGCCACTAGCACCGGGGTCTTTAATTGTGCATTTGGTCCCAGGTTCGACGGTCAGTTCTTTTGCGCTAAACAGTTGTTCGCTGTCGATCGTGCCATACACAATCCACTTATCGACCCAACCTTGTCCCTGGGCGGCAACAATTGGTTCGATGTAGTTGTGTTCTTTGAAATGTGTATCAACGTTCTTTTCCCAATCTAATTGGCCGATGATGAAGTCCAAATCTTGGTGCTTTTCTTTCGGCATGTCTTTTACCAGCAACGACCACGGTACGAAGCGGCCTTCAACAATCGATTGAAACATGCCAAAGACGTCGCTGCCCCATTGTGGTTCGTAAGTGCAGAGCGAACCAGGAGCATGCAGCACACCGGGTGGAATGAGCCAACCGGTGCCACGCTTCAAGCGATAGGCGCGAGAGAGATCAATGATGCCA
>CAZIGP010000890.1:0-1570 GCA_964538425.1 uncultured Pirellulales bacterium
AGACTTGCCGCGGTTTGAGAGACGCCAAATCATCCGCGCGAGCCTCTGGATTCCTTGTGACACAAGCAGCCAATTCGCTTTGCGGTTGCTGCAATAGCGCTGGCCCAACGCGTTTTCGGACAATATCTCCTATGCCGACTAGTGCCCAGCGAATTTTGCGATCTGATTTCATTTTGCCGGCTCACGACTTATGCCGTGCCTCCGACAGTGCCGACTTTACAGCCCAAGCTACGTATTCGCAGTCATCTGGAGTAGTATGAGAAAACAATGGCAGAGAAAAGACCTGTCGTGCTGCCTTAGCGGCGAGCGGGCAGTCAGCAGAAGTCTCAGAATAACCGAGCTTCTTCATCGCTTCCCAACTCCACACTGCGGGATAGTGATTGCCGCAAGCAACTCCGTACGTTTTTTTCAAAACGTCCAAAAACCTTGCGCGGTCGAATGCGACATGATCGGTATCTAACCGAGCAACATACAAGTGACAGCCATGACCTTCCTCGATTCCCGCAGGGCGAATCACCTCTTCGACGTCTTCAAGCAGTTGATGTACGATTTGAAATACTTCTAGCCGCTGTGCAATGACCCGGTCGATCTTCGCCAACTGTGTGAGGCCCACCGCACACTGCGGCTTTGTCATTCGATAATTGAATCCAATTGTGGCAACTTCTAATTGCGGACCATACACGTACCCAAAGGTCTTTTTCTGTCGAACAATTTCGGCGAACTGTTCGTCGTTGGTCGTAATAGCTCCACCCTCGCCGAGTGTAGTCATGTTTTTGTTCGATTGGAAACTATAGCAACTGGCGAGTCCGCGACCGCCGATCGGTTGGCTATGGTATCTCGTGCCAATCGCGTGAGCAGCATCGTAAATAATCGGAATCTTGTTATTTGCCGTGATGGCGTCGAATCCGTCGCAATCGGCGGCCAAGCCAGCGAAGTGAACCGGTAAAATCGCTTTCGTCCGATTGGTGATTCGCCGGCTTACGTCTTGTGGATCAAGGCAAAGCGTATCTGGATCGATGTCAGCAAATACTACCTTTGCCCCTCGAGCGATTGCACAAGTTGCCGTGCAAACAAATGTTAAAGGAGTCGTAATCACTTCGTCTCCCGGTCCAATTTCCAGCGCCATCATGCAGAGGTCCAGCGCAGTTCCACAACTGTTAACCGCCACCGCTTTGGCGGCCCCTTCGTGGTTAGCCAATGCTCGTTGAAAATCGTTTTCTTCAGGCAAGGGAAAGAAGCTACCGTTAGGACTTGCGGCCTGGCGCAGCACATTCATCGTTGCTTCGAGATCATCTTGTTCAAAGACGCCGCCTAATGCGGCAAACGGAATATTGCGAATTTTTGGTGACACTACCGGCATTGCAGAAGCTTTCCAGAAAGAATTTGTCAATTAAAGATTTTCTCGATTCACAATTTGCCAGACAATCCATTCATTACGCGATGGCATGTTGCTCATGCAGCGCTTTAAGGTCTTGCTGATATTTGTTCCAACCTTCTTCGTCGCGCTGAGCACGAGCCGATCGGTATTGCAGCCCCAGTTGCCGACGGCTTCGGTCTGTGCTATTTGCGC
>CAZIGP010000891.1:0-640 GCA_964538425.1 uncultured Pirellulales bacterium
ATCGATGCTGAGCTCCATTCCCTCCGGCCATTTTGCCCCTTGATTGATCCAGGCCCGCAAGAGTTCAATTTCATCTTTGGTGAGTGACGGTTTCGGTTCCGGCGGCATGACGATGCCATCTTCATCGGTACCACTTACGACACGAACTAATCGGCTTTTATCACTGTTGCCTGGCTCAAGAACTTTGCCGGAGTGGCCTCCTTTCACCAACGAAGCATGGCTGTGCAACCGCAGCCCAGCGCGAGCTTTAAGAGGACCGTGACAGTGAAGACAATGTGATTGCAACAGCGGCGCGATCTGTTTCGAGAATTCAACCGGGGCATTGGCAGAAGACGCTGCTTCCTCACTTGCGACGGCAAACGTTCCCAGTGACAAAAATAGCCCGATGAACGCACTTGTGCCCTTGATTGCCGACCACCGCATTTTGAAAACCTCTCCAGGACTGCTTATTTAGATTTCAGTTCAAAATCAAATCGATTCGGACCGTTCTCAGTAACCGCAGCGGTTAATTCGCTGGCTCGGTTGTAGCGCACCGGCAGAAGAGGCTCAAAGGTTTCTATGATTTCAGTTTCTCCCGTTGCGGCGTTAAGGCTGGAAACTTTTTTGGGCGATCCTTCGGGTGTAGTAATTTCAACGCGAT
>CAZIGP010000891.1:650-1569 GCA_964538425.1 uncultured Pirellulales bacterium
GACCGAATACTTTCCTTCAAGGATCGATGCACCTGTCGTAGGCCCGACGGTTCCGGGAAGGGGAACAAATGTGATTTGTCCGTTATTTACAGGCTTGCCATCGAGAGTAACTGTGCCTTCTACGCCTAATCGTGCCGGCCCCCTGTCGCAGCCGCCAGCAACGAATAAGATTGAACATACCATTAATCCGATGATTGATGGATTTGGTAATGCTTTCAATAACAATGACACGAAGATGTCTCCTGATGTCGCAACCAGCGAGTTAAAGCGATCCGATAGCGTCGCCTTTTGCAATCGTGGAAATCGCTTTCCATGCTGATGTGTCAACCAAATCGCTAACGTATTGTATGTGCCCATCGACAAACAGCACGTTGACACCACCACCATGATTACTTCGAGCTGCTGCGTGATGGAGTTCGCTGCGGCCAATAGGCACTGATAAATCGCAAGGCATGGTAGGATTTGCTACACACTCGCGTGGATCCACGGCATCACCGACACCGGTGTTAGGTGTGTCGCGGTGCGAATAAAATGCCATACCCATGTATGCCAGCGCCCATAAGCCGCGAAAGTCATACGGTTGCCCTGAACCAAAAGGATCAACTTTCCCAGAAAGTACCTCACTGGCCATTGCCGTCTGAGAGGTGCCGTCAGTAAAGTCCTTGAAACGCCGAGCTACGTCCATCCGAAAAGCGCCGTCTGTATCTTTGTTAGCGGTAGTGGTGCAGCTTGCGAAGCCCGATCCGCTAGGAATGAGAATATCGGTGCCGAAGCTAAGGACATAATTGGATCGAGATCGCTTATCAGTGGAGTCCGTGGTGGAAAACGACCTCCGTCCCGCCGCATCATCGCTTGGGCAAAGATAAACTGGAAATTGCAAGCCGACAACTTCGCGATTAGCAGCGTCAAAAACTCTAAG
>CAZIGP010000892.1:0-1551 GCA_964538425.1 uncultured Pirellulales bacterium
GCGATTATCGCACCCACTACGGCCTTCGGCAATCGATTTCGTACTGCCATCTTAAAATCTCAAATTCTCAAATCTGCTCCTTCGCCGCCTTACACTGTTGAACAATCCCAATTTTAAACCCGTCGAATTCGACGGGTTTAGAAAGCAGACAGGGTTAAACAGTTTCGCTCTCACTCCAAAGCAATGGATTGACAAGACAGAAGCCATCGGCGATGCCGAAACTTAAGGCACACTCTTTGCTAGATAAAACGCTGTTTGCTGCTCCACTCTGCCTCTGAAATCAACTTCACGGATTCCACTCCATGAAATTGGCAATATTTGGTGCCTCCGGCCGCACAGGCCGCGAACTCATAAAACAGGCTTTGGCGCAATCCCATCACGTGACGGCCTGCGTGCGGCAGCCAGATCATCTCGACTTCCAGCACAAAAACTTGCGAATCGCCAAGGTCGACATCACCGCCATCGAACAGGTCCGGCGCGCGGTCCACGATCAAAATGCGGTCGTCTCAACCCTTGGCCCGCGCACTCTGCTGCGGCGAGTTCCCGCGCTGGTGGCCGGCATCCGCAACATCGTCAGCGCCATGCAAGCCGAGGCCCTCGATGAATTGATCTACACCTCCGCGCTCGGCGTTGGCGAAAGCCTTGCCGACCAGAACGCATTCTTTCGCTACGTGATTCGCCCGGTTCTCTTGGGCCGCGACTACGCCGATCATGAAGCCAACGAACAAACGATTCGAAACAGCGCACTGCGGTGGACAATCATCCGCCCCGCCCGCCTCGTCGACGGTCCCCACACCGGCAATTACCAAGTCGCCCTAAATCTCTCCGCGACATTTCCTTTCGGCCGAATCACCCGCGCCGACGTCGCCGATTTCATCGTCAAGCAACTAGCCCACCCAACCTTCACCCACCAATCCCCCGCCCTCCTCGGCTTCAAAACCCTCTGGGCTTCCTAAACACTTCGTGCTCACCGGCCAGTGGCGGGATTCGGAACTGGGCAAAGTTAAACAGACCTGCATCAAGATGCTAGCCGTGATCTACGACGTTAGCGGGCTAGAGGCCGATGAACAGGCAGAAAGCTAGATTTTCGGCACTGGCTAGTCAACGTGTGGGATTGCGCCGTGTGATATGGAGTGTAGAGGAAATGCTAGAATGGGCGGCGGGCTGCTAGCTTGCTCGTTTGGCTAACGAGGATATCGTGCTCCGTAACCTTCGTTGGGGTCGCCAGAGCCGTAGCGATCCGTCATGCTGTCGACGGCGGCTTGCATAAACCAGTTTCTATTCCACGTAACTGGCTCTTGCTGCCGCTGCTCACGCCCATTATTGCTGGCGCACCCGGGGCACAAGGCTAGCATGACGAACGACAAATGCACAATATAGCGGCCCATGCCATTCTTATCGGAATTCTTGAGCCAACTTGTCAGTTATTTTCCTTTGCTGGCAGGTAAGATGAGGAGCACAAAACCCGATCGAAAATTTTTTATCCCACACGATCCCTAGCCAGTGCCAGATTTTCTCGCAGCAACGCACTGTTAAGACACTACCCTCGAT
>CAZIGP010000893.1:0-1535 GCA_964538425.1 uncultured Pirellulales bacterium
TCCGACAAAGGGGCTGCATAGTTCTAAAATCAAGAAGATTGCGCCTGCCACAGAAAGTGCCGCTAAGAACAGTGCGGCGACAACCGTGCCATTTCCTGGAGCGAACATTCCGAAACTGGCAAACAACACCGCAATCCAAAAGGCCAAAATGCACAACATGGGTTTTGAAGCCGACGCGCTTGCTTGTTCGTATTCCAGCCAGCGCAATTGCCCAAGTTCCAAGGTGATCGACACGGCTTGAGCTTTGAGTGTGCTTTGCAGGTCATTCTTCGGGGTGAGCGATTCGATGGAGGCAAACAACTGCTCGGTTCCCGAAGCGCTCGGGTCCAACTGAGATTCGTCCGAGCCAGCGGGCCACATTCGCTTCGTAATTTCGTCGACCACGCGGCGATAAAGCGCACGCACGTCCTTTGTTTCAGGACCAAAATTGGCCAAGATCCTGTCAAGGTAGATTACCTTGGCCGCTATTTGGGTCACACCGCTGGCTTGCTTGTCGTACGAATCCTTGGCGGAGGCGACCAGTAACCCCAGAATGAGCGCAGCCATGGTGGCGACAAATCCCATCGCCAACTTCACCGTGTCCTTGGTTTCCGAGTTCAAGTGATGCTCGGGCAACAGCCGGCGCAGCCACATACCAAACAATGCTGCGCCAAAAACGCACCCGAACACAAGTATCGAAGTTGTTGCCGTACTCATCGATTAAGTTCCACGACGACACATCTGTTATTCGGCCACTTTCTTCACCGGCGGCGGATTCCAACTGCCGTCAATGATCGATGGGGCTTTTTCTTTGGGCCAATACAGCCGCATCATTAAAACGAATTTGTCCTTCGGAGCCGGCAGCCAGTTGGCTTCTTTGGCCTTGCCTGGCGACTCGTTTTGAATGTAGATGTCGAGTGAGCCATCGGCGTTGTATTTGAGGTCATTACGCGGGCTCACCGTGTACTTGTTGAGCGGATTGGCCACGAAGAAGTAGTCGGCGTTGTACATCGTGATCGACCAGAAGGCATCCACCGGCGGAGTCTGGCCTTTAGGAAAGTGAACCACGTACTTGTTGGCGCCGCTATACGGTTTGCCGTCGCTGTCCACATCAGAAGTTGGATACACAGCATCCTGAGGTCGATTAGCGCCGAGTCCGATTGCCGTGATCAACGCCCGCTGAAGATAGTTCGTGCCGTAAACGCCCGCTTGCGTGGTAAAGACCCAGCCGCCACTGTCTTTGCCCGCGGTTTTGAAGTGCCCCATGATTTGGCTCTGTGCAGCCTTCGGAATGCGTTCAGCGGCAGATGCGGGTAGTTTGTTCGCGTCAAAGTCGCTGCCTGGCACGATGCCGATTTTTGCCATTTTCTCAATGATTGGGGCGTCTTCTTTCGCCGGCGGATTTCTCTTCATCAGAGCCGACAGCAACTCGAAGTATGTTTTTGCATCCAATTTGTGAACCTGTTCGCGCACCGGCGTTTTCATATCGAGCACAAGGGCGCGGCAAAGATCGACTACCGTTTCCTGGGCGACGCGGGCTGGGAGGAAATCGTCGC
>CAZIGP010000894.1:0-1534 GCA_964538425.1 uncultured Pirellulales bacterium
CACGGCAAGCACACATTGATAAAAATGCTCGGCACCGCCGTCTGGTAAATCATCGCGAGTGACGGAGGTGATAACGACATGTTTCAATCCTAGCCTTGCTGCTGCTTCGGCAACTCGCTGGGGCTCGTCGAGTTCTAGAGCTTCAGTTTTGCCTTTGGGAACGGAACAAAATCCACACGGTCGAGTACAGACGTTGCCCAGAATCATGAAGGTGGCCGTCTTTTGCGACCAACATTCCATGCGATTGGGACATTTTGCGCTTTCGCAGACAGTTTCCAGCCGGAGGTCCTCGATCAATCTCGAAGTAAACTGTAGCCCACCGCCGGTAGGCAAGTTCTTTTTAAGCCATCGCGGCAAACGCGGTGTTACAATAGCATCATCCCAATTGCTATGCGGTTTGGTTGCGCCCGACGACGTTCCGTTTGCAATAATGGGTAGTTCAACCAGCACGGAGTAACCTTTGTGAATTTAGTTTGCGGACTTGAGTGAAATAGTAAACACGATTACAAATCGAGTGTTACTATCACTCTATCAAGCTGAAAGCTATCCCGAAAGCGATAGGAGACCGAGCTACGGCCAAGAAATCAAAGTCTAAAGGGGGGAAAAAAGACGCCCCCGACCGAGAACATGATAATGAGCGGCTTATCGCCCAGAACCGTCGCGCGAGGCACGAGTACGAAGTGCTTGATACCTTGGAGTGCGGGATCGTACTGGTGGGCAGCGAAGTAAAAAGTCTGCGCGGCGGGCAGCTTTCACTTGAGGAAGCTTATGCACGAGTAAAAGACGGCGAAGTTTGGCTCATGGGCTGCGACATTCCTGAGTATGTGCAGGCCAATCGTTTGAACCACATTCCCAAGCGGCCGCGCAAGTTGTTGATGCACCGGCGGGAAATGAAGAAATTTGCCAAGCAAGCCAAGGAAAAAGGCCTGACGTTGATTCCGCTGAAAATGTATTTTACCGAAGGGCGAGCAAAGGTACTGGTGGGATTGTGCAAAGGACGAAAATTGCACGATAAACGCGAAGTGATGAAAAAGCAGACGGCACAGCGAGATATTCGACGGGCAATGCGCCGTGGATAAATTTTGGGGTTAACCCATCACGCTTTTTTGAGGCGATCGTAGTGCAACAACCCTACGAGTGATTTTGCGTCACGCACTTGGCCGGTTTCAACCAATCGCATGGCTTCCTCCCAAGTGACAACGAACGTTTCAATTTCTTCCCCGGACTCCAGGGCAGTTTTGCCGGCTTCCAGACCCTTTGCCACAAACAGGTGCATGCGTTCGTTAAGGATGCCGGGCGACATGTAAAATTCGCATAGCTTTTCGATTTTGTCGGCATGGTAGCCGGTTTCTTCGATCAATTCTCGATGCGCTGTTACAGCAGGGTCTTCGTTGGGTTCCAGCGTACCAGCCGGCAATTCCAGCAAAGTTTCTCCTACCGCCATGCGGTAATTACGGATTAGGCAAACACGATGATCATCGACCATGGGCAGAATGACTACAGCACCGGGGTGCAGCACCACATCATGGGTATG
>CAZIGP010000895.1:0-1510 GCA_964538425.1 uncultured Pirellulales bacterium
ACAGCAGCGCCGTCAGATCCGAAAATCCAACAATTGCTTTTCGCGCTTGAGCAATTTTTTGAAAATCCAACAGTGGAAGCAACTCAACTGCTCCGTATCCACCGCGCACCGAGATGATGGCACCTACCTCCGGATCCTCAACCAATGACATCAGCGCCGCCGCTCTTCGTTCTGGGGCGTCACACGTAAACCACCCGCTCGACCGATCGCAGTGCTCAATCGCCGCCTGATCTGTCAATAACTTGGTTTTAAAGCCACGAGCGTGAATCTCGGCCAGGCCCGACCTCAGCTTTTCTGGCGCTACTGCCGAGCCACAGGCGATCACGCCAATAGACTGTCCGACACCTAGTGCTTTTAATTTCTTCAACGACAACTTAAGTTCACGCTCTGATTATTCAAAAATCAGCCAGCTGCTCCTGGCGTAGAAAATTAAGCCTAACAAAAATCCTCGAAGAAGTGGAATCGGTGAACAATCAGGCTAATCAGCGACAATTTTCGCTGGTCGACCTCTAGGAAATTAACCCAAGTTTTGGCATTAGGCTCTCTTTCGGCTATAACCAAAAATCGCAATTGATTGCTTTGTTAATGCCTCCTTGACTGTAAAATTTTAAGAACCTGTAAAATGTTTGACGCTGTCTCATCAAAATTCGAGTCGATCTTTAAGACACTACGTTCCCGCGGAACACTATCTGAACAAGATATTGACCAAGCACTAAAAGAAATTCGCCTAGCGTTGCTCGAAGGCGATGTGAACGTCCAAGTTACCAAGCGTTTTTGTGACAACGTCCGCAAAAAGGCGCTGGGAAAAGAGGTGCGAAAAAGTCTTAGCCCGGGACAAACCGTCGTGAAAATCGTGCACGAAGAATTGATTGAAGCCATGGGCACACACGAGGAGCTAAGCTTGGCCCACGCACCTCCGGTAATTCTAATGCTAGCCGGACTTCAAGGATCTGGTAAGACCACGTCTTGCGGCAAGTTGGCAAAACTCCTTAAGGAAAGTAAAAAGCGCCGTCCGTTATTGGTTTCAGTAGACGTATATCGACCGGCTGCTATTGCGCAACTAGCAACACTTGGCAAAACGCTAGGGATCGAAGTCTTTCCATCAACCATCGAGCAAAAACCCGTCGAAATCGTAAAGCTTGCCGAAGACTACGCACGCAAGGCTGGCTTTGATACGCTAATCATTGACACCGCCGGTCGATTACAAATCGATGCTGCTTTGATGAACGAACTGGTCGAGATTGTCGAGGCAGTAGAACCACATGAAATCCTATTGGTAGCCGATGCGATGACCGGACAAGCTGCCGTCAGCGTGGCCAAAGGCTTCGACGAATGCCTCGATCTTGATGGCATTATATTAACCAAGCTAGATGGCGATGCCCGAGGCGGAGCCGCGGAAGGTGCAGCGTGTCGGAATCGTCGGCGCGGGGCTGATGGCGCGCCAGCTCGCCCTGCTCGCCGTTCGGCGTCTCGAGGTGCCTGTCGTCCTGCGCGACCTGACCCAGGAGCA